>JAUYQP010000052.1 GCA_030697205.1 Mycobacteriales bacterium | reverse complement strand
CGACCTGCAACCGGCCAGCGAGAGCGGCGGCGATCTCGGCCTGCATCGCGAGCAGCTCGTGCACATCCGCCGCAGCCGTGAGCCCGTCAGCAGAAGGCTCGATCGCGGCCTGCAGGGCAGCCCGGGCGGCGGTCACGCGTGGTGATCCGGCCCGGAAGGGCCATGCAGTCATGGCCCGTTTTGCCGTCAGACGATGACGCCCTCGACCGGCAGTCCGAGCCGCTGCCAGGTGAGCATCCCGCCGTCGACGTTGGTCGCGTCGTAGCCCTGCTGGCGCAGCCACGCGACCACCTGGCCCGAGCGTCCCCCGACCCGGCAGACCACGGCGACCGGGACGTCGGTCGGCACCTCTGCGAGCCGCTGCTGGATCTCGCTCATCGGCAGGTGCACCGCATCCGGCGCGTGGCCGGCCGCCCACTCGTCGGCCTCCCGGACGTCGAGCAGGAAGGTCTCGCCGACCTCGGTGGGCGCGATGGCGTCTGGCTGCATGCCTCCAGTCTCCCCGGCCTACGCTCGGACCTCCGGGGTGGGTGGGAACGCCCGCCGCCCCTCGAGCGTCAGGAGCGGCATGAGCCTCACGTGCCCGAAGTGCCAGGGAGAGATGCGCGGCTACGAGCGCAACGGCGTCACGGTCGACCAGTGCGCGGACTGCCGCGGCCTGTTCCTCGACCGCGGCGAGCTGGAGAAGCTGATCGACGCCGAGGGCGCCTGGAGCGCGGCGAGCGCGACCCCCGCCGCCCCGCCGCCCCCGGCCGCCCCGGCCTACCAGCCGCCGCCGCAGCAGTACGGCCACCCGCAGCAGTACAACTACGGCGGCCGGCCGTACTACAAGAAGAAGAAGTCCTTCCTCAGCGAGCTCTTCGACGACTGACAGACTCCCGGTCGTGAGCGACAGCTACGACCTGGTGGTCATCGGAGCGGGGGCGACCGGTCTCGGCGCGGCCCGCGAGGCGCGCAAGGCCGGGCGGCGGGTCGCCCTGGTGGAGGCGGAGGAGCGGCCGGGCGGGGACTGCACCCACTACGGGTGCGTGCCGAGCAAGGCCCTGCTCGAGACGGCGCGTCGGGTGCAGGGCGCGCGCACGGGTCCGGCGTACGGCTTCTCGGCCCCTGTCACCGTGGACTTCCCGGCCGTGATGGACCGCGTCACCGCGGTCATCGCCGAGATCGAGAAGGACGAGTCGCCGGCGCTGCTGGCCCGCGAGGGCATCGACCTGGTCACCGGGTTCGCGCGCTTCACCTCACCGACCACCGTGCAGGTCGGGGAGCGCACCCTGACGGCCACGCGCTTCGTCGTGGCGTCGGGCTCGCGCGCCTTCGTCCCGCCCATCGAGGGGCTCGGCGAGGTGCCCTACCTCGACAACAAGACGGTCTTCGCGCTGCGCGAGCTGCCGCCGCAGCTGCTCGTGCTCGGCGGCGGGCCGATCGGGGTCGAGCTGGCGCAGGCGTTCCAGCGGCTCGGGTCGAAGGTCACGGTGGTCGAGGGCATGCCGACCGTGCTCGGCCGCGAGGAGCCGATGGTGGCGAAGGTCCTCACCACCGTGCTCGAGCGCGAGGGCGTCACGGTCCGGACCGGTGCGACGGTCGAGCGGGTCAGCAAGGGTCGCCGTGGCCCGAAGGCGGTCGTGCTGCACCTGTCCGACGGCACGACGGTCACCGGGACGCACCTGCTCGTCGCGGTCGGGCGGGTCCCCGGCACCGACGGGCTCGACCTCGACAAGGCGGGAGTCTCGCTCGACAAGGCCCGGGTCGTGACCGATGCCCGGCTGCGCGCGGCGAAGACCGTCTGGGCCGCCGGCGACTGCACGTCGCGGCTGCAGTTCACCCACGTCGGTGACGAGCAGGGCCGCCTCGCCGCCCGCAACGCCTTCAGCCGCCGGGGTGCGCGCTGGGACGACCGGGTCGTGCCGTGGGTGACCTTCACCGAGCCCGAGGTGGCCCACGTCGGGCTGACCGAGGCCCAGGCCTACGAGAAGTACGGCGAGCGCGCGCTCGTCTCGACCTCGCGCGACAGCCGCGGCGACCGGGCGCGCACCGCCGGCGAGACCGACGGCTTCACGACGCTCATCGCCGTACCCGGCCGCATCGGCGGGATGGTCTTCGGCCGGCTGGTCGGCATGACGGTGGTGTCGCCGATGGCGGGCGAGGTCATCGCCGAGGGGGCGCTCGCGATGCGCAGCGGCGCGCGGGTCGGCCGGATCGCGCAGACGATCCACGCCTACCCGACGTGGTCGCTGTCGACGCGCGTCGCGGCCGCGCGGTTCTTCGGCACCTACGGCGGCATGGGCGCCCGCCCGGCCCGCCCCCCGAAGTCCGACTGACCCCCCTCACCCCCCGCCCCCCCACGCCTTGTGCGCCGGTGTCGGCGCTACAGCCGCCCCGTAGCGCCGACCCGAGCGCACAAGCGGGGGGAGCGGGCGGGAGGACAGAGGGCGGGGCGGGGCGGGGGGCTACTTCAGGAGGCGGGACAGGCGGCGGTCGGCGAGGGGCTTGCCGTCGGTCTGGCAGGTGGGGCAGTACTGCAGGGACTTCGTCGCGAAGGACACCTCGCGCACCGTGTCACCGCAGCGCGGGCACGGCAGCCCGGTGCGGCCGTGCACCGACAGCCCGAGCTTCTTCTCCGCCTTCAGCTCCCTGGTCGCGAGGCCCTCGGCCCGGACCACGGCCTCGCGCAGGGTCCGCACCAGTGCGCCGTGCAGCCGCTCGACGTCGTCGGCCCCGAGCGAGCCGGCCGGCTTGAACGGTGACATCCCGACCTCCCACAGCACCTCGTCGCTGTAGGCGTTGCCGACCCCGGCGAGCACCGACTGGTCGGTGAGCACGCCCTTCACCTGCGAGCGCACCCCGGCGAGCAGACCGCCGAGCACCTCGGCGGTGAAGCCGTCGGAGAGCACGTCGATGCCGAGCCGCGAGACGCCAGGCACGAGCGCCGGGTCGGTCACGAGGTAGACCGACAAGCCCTTCTTGGTGCCGGCCTCGGTGAGGTCGAAGCCGGAGCCGTCGTCGAGGTGGACCCGCAGCCCGATCGGGCCCTTGCCCATCCGCGGTGGTGCGGGCGGCAGCGCGTCGCGCCAGTGCAGCCAGCCGGCCCGCGCGAGGTGCACGACGAGGTGCAGCCCGCTCACGTCGAGGTCGAGGAACTTGCCGTGCCGCGCCGCGCCCGTCACCTCGAGGCCGGCCAGCGCGGTCGGCGGCGGGTCGTAGGTCTTCAGGACGTGGATGCCCGGCACGTCGACCCGCGCGACCACCCGCCCGACGGCGTGCTCGCGCAGGAACGACACGAGCGCTTCGACCTCGGGCAGCTCCGGCACGCCCCCGACCCTGCTCGACGGGAGGGGTCGGCGCAAGCACCGCTCAGAGCTGCAGCCGCAGGGCGGGCGCGGCGGCGGAGGCGAGCCGGTTGTGCACTCCCAGCTCGGCAAGGCGGAGCTGACGGGCGCGCTTCACGTCGTACATCCGGGTGTCGGCCGCCCGCAGGACGTCCTCGGCGGTCTGACCACCGACGGCGAGCGAGATCCCGACGGAGACGCCGAGGCAGACCGTGCGCCCCTCGAGGTCCATGGGCGCCGCGAGCGCCGACTCGATGCGCGACGCCGCGACGGCGAGCGCCGCCGGCCCGTCGACGCCCTCGCAGACCACGACGAACTCGTCACCGGCCAGCCGGGCCGCGGTGTCACCGGAGCGCACCGCCTGACGCAGCCGCGCGGCCACCACCCGCAGCACCTCGTCACCGGCGGCGTGGCCGTAGCCGTCGTTGACCGCCTTGAAGCCGTCGAGGTCGAGGAAGAGCACGCCGACCTGGCCGCCGCGACGAGACTGTGACGACAGCGCGTGGCGCAGCCGGTCGAGCAGCAGCACCCGGTTGGGCAGACCGGTGAGCGGGTCGTGCAGCGCGAGCGCCGACACGGCCTGCAGGTCGGCCGAGTGGCGGGCGTCGGCCTGCGCCAGCGCGTCGGCCAGGGCGGTCCGGTGCCGTCCGGTGAGCGACCGGTGGGTGAGCCCCACCGCGACGACAGCGGTCACGACGACGGCGAGCAGCAGCTCAAGCATGGCGCTTCTCCTCCAGCAGCTCCGTCCGTGGGGCCACCTGCACGACCCATCGGCGCTAGCGTCCGGAGCGTGAGCGACAGGTCGGGCGACGGGGTGGGTGACGGAGTCAGCGACGAGGCCGCGTTCCTCGCCGCCTACGACCCGCGGGCCTTCCCGCCCTTCGGCGTGACCGTCGACATGGTCGTGCTCACGGTGCGGGAGCACCGCCTGTGCGTGCTGCTCGTCGAGCGCGACACCCACCCCTTCCGCGGTGACCTCGCCCTGCCCGGCGGCTTCGTGCAGCCCGACGAGGACCTCGAGGCTGCGGCGGTCCGCCGCCTGGAGCAGGAGACAGGAGTACGCCGCGATGCAGCGCACGTCGAGCAGCTCGGCGCCTTCGGCGACCCGGCCCGCGACCCCCGGATGCGCGTCCTGTCGGTGGCCTACCTGGTCTTCGCGCCCGACCTGCCGGCGCCCGTCCCGGGGTCCGGGGCGACTCGCGTCGACTGGGTGCCGGTCGCGGAGGTGCAGGGCGGGCGGATGGCGTTCGACCACGCGACCGTCCTCGCCGCCGGCGTCGAGCGGGCCCGCGCGAAGCTCGAGTACACCTCGCTCGCGACCGCCTTCTGCGACGCCGTCTTCACCGTCGCGGACCTGCGCCGGGTCTACGAGGCCGTGTGGGGGACACCGCTGGACCCGCGCAACTTCCACCGCAAGACCACCGGCACCGAGGGCTTCCTCGTGCCGGTCGGCCGCTCCGCCCCGGTCGGCCCGGAGGGCGGGCGGCCGGCCGCGCTGTTCCGCCGCGGACCCGCGACCTCGCTGCACCCGCCGATGCTGCGCTCCCGATGAGCGCCCGCTGACCGCATGGTCGTGACCGTGCGCACAGCCGGGCCCACCATCCGTGCCCGGGGTCGCGCGCGAACGCCCTCCATGACCACCGTGCGGGCCCGCAGCGTCGCGACGACCCTCGCGCTGACCCTGACCACGACCACGGCAGCCCTCGTGCTGGCGCCCGCCGTGGCGCAGGCTCACGTCGACGTCACCCCGGCGCGGGTCACGGCCGGGACGGTCGTGGAGCTGAGCCTGCGGGCACCGGTCGAGACGCAGGGCACGACCAACCGCAAGGTCTACGCGCTCGTGCCGGGCCCGCTCGTCGTACGCGACTGCGCCGTCCCGAGCCCGTCCTGGACCTGCACGCCCGACACCACCACCCGGCCGGGGTCGACCTTCGTCACGTGGGAGACCCCGACCGCCGGCGCGGCGGCAGACGTGGCCTTCGCGCTGACCGTCGAGGTGCCCGCCACCGCGCCCGCGACGGAGCTCAAGCTCCCCGTCGTCCAGACCTACGCCGAGGGCACGGTCGCGCGCTGGATCGACGACGGCGACCCGTCCCCGGCCCCGCGCCTCATCGTCGTCGCCGCTGCCGGTGGGCCGGCGAGCACCTCGCCGACTGCAGCGTCGACCAGCAGCCCGGCCGCGACCTCGACCGGGACCTCCCCTGCCGGGGACGGCGACAGCGGTGCCCCGGTGCTGCTCCTCGGTCTCGTCGGCCTGGGCCTGCTCGGGGCCGTCGGTGCGGGGACCGTCGTCCTGCGCCGGCGACCGTGAAGCGGGCGCGCGCGTGACCGTCGTCGTGCGGCGACTGCTCGTCGTGCTGGCCGTGCTGTCCGGCGTGCTGCTCGGCAGCGCGTCACCGGCGGCAGCCCACGCCGCCCTGCTCGAGACGACCCCCGCCAACGAGCAGCTCGTCGACGCCAACCCCACCGAGGTGACGCTGCTGTTCAGCGAGCGGGTCGGGGCCAAGCTCGGTGCGTCGAAGGTCTTCGACCCCGCGGGCGCGCGCGTCGACGACGGCCGGGTCAGCACCCGCAAGGACGGCCGCGAGGTGGTGCTGCCGCTCAAGGCGTCGATCGCGCAGGGCACCTTCGTCGTGCAGTGGCGCGTGCTGTCGGAGGACGCGCACCCCATCACCGGCGTCTTCACCTTCTCGGTCGGCGTCGAGTCCGAGGTCGGCGCGGGCATCACCGGCCCCGAGGCGCCGCCCGGCCCGCGGGCCGTCCTCGCCGGCGCCCGGCTGCTCGGCTTCGCCGGGCTGCTCGTCCTCGCCGGGCTGTCGGTCTTCCTCGCCTTCCTCTGGCCGGCCGGTGCTCGTGAGCCCCGGGTGCGCCGGGTGCTCTGGACCGCCTGGGCCGCCCTCACCGCAGGTGCGACCGGCGGGCTGCTCGCGCAGGGCCCCTACGCGGTCGGGCTCGGGCTGTCCGCGCTCACCGACGGCTCCCTGCTGCGCGAGGTCCTCGAGACCGACGGCGGGCGGGCGATCGCCGCGCGCCTCGGGCTGCTCGTGCTCGCCGCCGTGGCGCTGGTCTCCGTGGGCGCCTGGGGCACCCACGCGCCGCGCCGCTCGCCCTCGCTGCTCGCGCTGGCCTTCCTCGCCGGGCCGCTCGCGGGGACCTTCGCGCTGGCCGGTCACGCCAACGCCGGTGACCTGCGCTCGGTGGCGACGGCCGTCGATGCCCTGCACCTCGTCGCGGTGTCCGTCTGGATCGGCGGCCTCGTCGCCCTCGCGCTGCTGCAGCACCGGCTCGACCTGCGCACCGTCCTCCCCCGCTGGTCACGGGTCGCCACCGGGGCCGTCGTGGTCATGGTCACGACGGGGTCCTTCGCGAGTTGGCGCGAGGTCCGCAGCCTCGACGCCGTCCTCTCCACCGACTACGGCCGGCTGCTCGTCGCGAAGCTCCTGCTCGTCGTGACCATGCTGGCGCTGGCCTGGGGCGCCCGCAACGTCGTGCGCCGGCGCTACGCCCGCGCGGTCGTGCACGCCTCCACGACGCTGCTCGAGCCGGAGCGCGTCGTCGCCGTCGAGCAGGCCGACCGGCGGCGGCTGCGCCGCAGCGTGCTGCTCGAGGCAGGCATCGCCGCGGTGGTCGTCGTCGTGACCGCCGTGCTGGTGCAGACGACACCCGCGCGCACGGCCTACGCCCCGACGTACTCCGGCACCTCGACCGCCGGTGACCTGCGCGTGCAGGTCGACGTCGAGCCGGCGCGGGCAGGCGTTGCCAACGTCGTGCACGTCTACCTCCAGGACGCCGGGGGCAAGGCCGTGGACGTCGCCGAGGTCACCGGCCGCTTCGTGCAGGGGGACCAGGTCGTCCCGGTCGCTCTGCCGAGGAAGTCGCTCGGCCACTACGAGCAGCCGCGCGCGCTGCTCGACGGGGGTGGGGACTGGCGCTTCGAGGTCGTCGTGCGCACCTCGGAGATCGACAGCACCACCACGGTGCAGACCGTCCCCTTCCGGTAGTTCCGCTGCTCCGAACGGCTCAAGCAGCGGCCCGGAGGGGTCGAGGCCTACGACGTGAAGACGGTGCGCTCGGTGGTGGCGGTGGTGGCTGTCCTCGCCACGTCCGCGGCGATCAGCACCGTCCCGGCCGCCCCGAGCGCGGCCGAGACCGTCGGCACCGCGCGCGAGCGGGCCGCTGCCCTGCGCGCGCAGCTGGCGGAGACCCGCAGCAAGGTCGGCGAGTCAGTGGCCCGCTACGAGCAGGCTGAGGACGCCCTCGGGGTGGCGGTCAACCAGTCGGTCGCGATCACCCGTGAGCTCGAGGCGGCCCGCGCCAACCAGGACGCGAGCGCCGCCACGCTGCACGACCGGATCTCGGCGATCTACAAGTCGGGCGGAGGGACGGCACTGCTCGCGAGCGTGCTGTCGAGCAAGGACCCGCAGGACCTCTTCGCCCGCGCCGCCAACGTCAGCGCCATCGTGCGGGTCGACACCGCCAACGCCGAGATCGCCGGCAGCGCCGCGAACCGGCTCGTGGCGCTGGAGGAGAAGGCCCGCGCCAACGCCTCGGAGAAGATCCGGCTCGCGACCGTCCTCGACGAGGAGACCGCCGTCGTCAACGCGCTGTTCGCCGAGCAGGCCGCGGCGCTCGCCAACGCCGACGCGACCGTGAAGCGGCTGGTGGAGGAGGAGCAGGCCCGGGCTCGCGCCGAGGCCGCCCGCCGGCTCGCGGCGCAGCAGCAGTCCTACGGCGCGGTCGACCCGAGCGGCGACCACAAGGACCCCTACGCCGGCCCGCCCGGTGCCTGCCCCGTCGGCCCGATCCACTCCTTCGTCGACACCTGGCACGCGCCCCGCTCCGGCGGGCGCCAGCACCAGGGCACCGACGTCTTCGCCCCGAAGGGCAGCGATGCCTACGCCGTCGTGGACGGCGTCGTCGACAAGGTCGGCAACGGCGGGCTCGGTGGGCTGTCGCTGTGGATCCGCGGTGCCAACGGCGACCGCTACTACTACGCCCACAACGACCTGAACTACGTGACCGTGGGCCAGCAGGTGAAGGCCGGTCAGATCGTCGCGACCGTCGGCAACACCGGCAACGCGGAGACCACGCCCCCGCACATCCACTTCGAGGCGCACCCCGGTGGCGGCGCGGCCGCGAACCCGTTCTCCTGGCTGGCGGCCATCTGCGCCGGGTAGTGACAGCGCGGACCGGCCCGATGTGTCCTGCCTTGGTCCTGGCCTACAGGTGAGGCTTGTCACCCCTGAGCCGAACACCGGACGCAGGGCCCTGCCCCGGGTTACCGTCGACGGACCCACTCCCCCGAGCGGGTGGCACCGCCGCGACCGCCGAGTCCTGCCCGCGCGGAGGTGCCGACGCCGACCGGACCTCCCGTCCGGCCGACACCCGCATCCCGGGCAGGAGCGGGGGACCCACCGGTTCCACGGGATCGTCACGATCCCTCGGGGTGAAGCCAGCGCCACGCGCCGGCCGGGCAACAGACCGTGAGGTCCACCGCGCCCGAACCCGACAGCTCACCTCGCAGGCGTGCGGTAGGACCCCCGTGCGCATCCGCCCGTCGCTCAACGCTGCCCTGATGACCCCCGCCCTGCTCGCCGGGCTGGCCCTCCCGGTGCTCGCGCCGCCCGCCCCCGCGGCGGCCGCGGCGACCCTGCAGCAGCAGGCGCTCGCCGAGGTGCAGAAGCACGCCGGCAAGCGCTACCTGTGGGGCGCGTCCGGCCCGACCCGCTTCGACTGCAGCGGCCTGACGATGTACGTCTACAGCCGCCTCGGCCGCTCGCTGCCCCACAACAGCAGGGCCCAGTCGACGGCTCGCGGCGTGAAGCTCATCCCCAACATGACCAAGAAGCCCGGCGACCTGATCTTCGCCTACCGCGACGGCGCGATCCGCCACGTCGGCATCTACGCCGGCGGCGCCTACTTCTACGCCGCCGTCCAGTCCGGCGACGTCGTGCGCAAGCAGTCCTTCCACGGCCGCAAGTACCAGGTCGGCCGGGTCTCCTGACGCGCTTGCCGGTCACGGTGACGGGGTACGCCGGAGCCGTGACCGCCGCCCCGATGACCCAGCTGCTCGGCGGGCGCTACGCGCTCGGCCCCGTCATGGGTCGGGGCGGCATGGCCCAGGTGCTGCGCGCGACCGACACCGTGCTCGGCCGCGAGGTCGCGGTGAAGCTCTTCCACCCGCATGTGGAGGACGTCGACCGCACCTCCTCGGAGATCGCGCTGCTGGCCTCGCTCAACCACCCCGGTCTGGTGTCGCTCTATGACGCCGGCACCACCGAGGACGGCGCGCCGTTCCTCGTCATGGAGCTCGTCGACGGCCCGACGCTGGCGGCGTGCTGCCTCGACGGGACCCTCACGCCGACCCGGGTCGCGGGCATCGGGGCCGACCTCGCCGAGGCCCTCGCCCACTGCCACGAGCGCGGCGTCATCCACCGCGACGTCAAGCCCGCCAACGTCCTGATCACCGCTGACGACCGGGCCAAGCTCACCGACTTCGGCATCGCCCGGCTCGTCGATGCCGCGCGCCACACCGCCACCGGCCTCACGGTCGGCACCGCGCCCTACTTCTCCCCGGAGCAGGTCCGCGGTGGCGCCGTCGGGCCGCCGACCGACGTCTACGCCCTCGGTCTGGTGCTGCTGGAGGCCCTCACCGGACGACGCGAGTACGCCGACAGCGACCCGGTGGCGTGCGCCGTCGAGCGGCTCCACCGTGACCCGATCGTCCCCGCCTCGCTGCCCGCGCCGTGGCCGTCGGTGCTGTCCCGCATGACCGCGGCCGACCCCGCCGACCGGCCGACGGCAGCCGACGTCGCGGGCGTCCTGCGCGGCCGGGCTCCCGTCGCGGCCACCGATGTCGTGGCCGTCCCCGTGGAGCCTCCGGTCGACGCCACCCGGCTGCTCACCGTCGCCCAGCCGACCCCCGCACCCGGCCATGACGCCGCCGCCGCTGTGGTCGCCGCGCCGCATGCGCCCGGCGACCCTCGCGAGGCCGTGACCACGGCGGTCCCTGCGAGCCCCGCGCCGGAGCGCTCCGCGCGCTCGCTGCCTGCCTGGCTCGTCTCGGCGCGTGGTCACCTCGTGGGCGACCCGGCCGGGCAGGTCCTCGCCGCCGCGATGCTCGTGCTCGTCGTCGTCCTGCTCGCGGTCGCGGCCTTCAGCGCCGTCGGGGGCGGGTCGGGCAGCGCCGACACCCCCGCCGACGCCCCCGCGGCCGACCTCTCCCCGGTGGAGCGCCTCGAGGAGTCGGTGCGGCGATGAGGCTCCTGCTCGCCGCGACTGCGGCCACCCTCGTGCTCACCGGCTGCGGTTCCGGTGACGGGCTGTCCGACCGCGGCCTGACCGTCGGCGCCGCCGAGGCGCTCGAGGCCGATGTCGCCGCTGTCGTCTCCGGTGTGGAGGCCAAGGACGGCGCCCGTGCCCGCAACGCGCTGAAGGAGCTCCGCGCCGAGGTGGAGCGCCAGCTCGCCGCCGGTGAGATCACCCAGCCGCGGGCCGACGAGATCCGGGCCGCGGCCGACGCCCTGCCGCTGCCGGCGATGCCGGTCGTGCGGACCCCCACGCCGACGCCCACCAAGGCCACCGTCACGTCATCGGACGACGACGAGGGCAAGGGCAAGGGCAAGGGCCGCGACAAGGACGACGACTGACGGTGCGCCCTCGGCGTACGCCGTGCTCAGGTCAGGAGCGGGCGGGCTGTCTGCCAGAGCAGGGTCGGGTCCTCGGCGTGGGCGTTGTGGCCGAGACCGGGCAGGTCGGCGGCCGGGGCGCCGCAGGCCTCGAGGTCGGCGAGGGTGACCATCGGGTCGTGCTCGCCGCGCAGCAGTGAGACCCGCGCGCGCGTCGCCGCGATGAGGCCGGGCAGGTCGGGTGAGCGCTGCGCGAGGACCGCGGGGTCCATCGCGAGGCCCCAGCCGCCGTCGACCTCGGCGACGCCGTCGGCCTGCTCCTCGGGCGGTCGGCCGACCAGGCCGGCCATCGCGAGGTGGCGATCGAGGGCCTGCTCGCGGGTCGGGAGGACCCGCGGCGGGCGAGCGGCCAGCGCCGCGAAGCGCGCGACGTCGTCCTCGGACCACGACACCTTGACCCCTACCGCGAGGACCGCGGTGACGTCGTCACGCAGACCGGCCAGCGCGGCACCGACCGCCCCGCCGAAGCTGTGGCCGAGTACGGCGAGCGGCCCGTCGGGCAGGATCGCCGCGAGGGCCTTCGCGACCGACGGCACGGAGTAGTCGCCGAGCCGGTCGGCGCTCCCGTGGCCGGGCAGGTCGGGGGCGAGCACCTCACCGGGCCAGTCAGCGATCGCGCGCAGCGGGGTCCACGCGCTGCCGGTCGCGCCGAGGCCGTGCAGGAGGACGAGTGTCGTCAACGGGGGCGTCACGCGCGCCATCCTGGCGCACCCGTGGCCCGGGGCGTCGTCAGTCGGGGAGGTCCGGCTCGATGACCGCCCAAAAGGCGTCGGCCCAGACCCGATGACCCCGGTCGTTGGGGTGGAACCAGTCGGCGGCGAACTGCGTGAACATCGCCGTCCAGCCCTGCGCCCGCTGCGCGGCGTGCAGCGCGACCGGGCGCAGGCCGTCGGCGCGGGCGGCGGTGGTGAGGACGCCGGCGGCCTGCGCGGCGTCGTCCTCCCAGCGGCCGTGCATGAAGTACGGCGCGTCAGCGACGTAGGCGCCCTCGGGCAGCGCCGCGGTGAGGCGGGCTGTCTCCGCAGCGAAGTCCTCGCGGTCGTAGGCCCGCACGTCGTTGCCGCCGATCCCGACGGTGAGGACGTCGGGCACCCGGCCGAGAGCGGCCAGCGCCGGGAGCTGGGTGTCAAGCACGTCGCCGATGCGGGCGCCCGAGGAGGAGAGGTTGACGACCTCGACGGGCCGACCGGTGCGCTCCCGCAGCCGCTCGGCGAGCAGCCCGACGTAGCCCCGCTCGGGAGCGCTGGCCCCGATGCCCTGGGCGGCGCTGTCACCGAGAGCGACGTAGAGCAGGCCGCCGGTCTGGCCGCGCGGCTCTGCCCAGTAGTCGGCGTGGCGGCCGACGTCGCGGACCAGGCCGACGAACTTGACCACCCACACGGCCCCGAGGAGCAGCACGACCACGACGGCACCAGCGATCAGCGGGTGCCTCCTCGGCCAGGTCCTCACGGTGTCGCCTCCGACACCAGCATGCCCCCCGGGACCGGGGTCAGCCGCTACAGCGACGCGAGCAGCTGCCGCATCTCGGCGATCTCGGCGGCCTGGGCCTTCGCGATGCTCTCGGCCAGCATCCGGGCGGGTCCGTAGACACCGTCGGCGAGCTGAGCATCGGACGCCTTGATCGCGCCCTGGTGGTGGACGATCATCGCCTCGAGGTAGAGCCGCGCGGCGTCGACGCCCCGGGCGTCCTTCAGGGTCGCGAGGTCGGCGTCGCTCATCATCCCCTCGTGCGCCTCGGCGCCCATCCCGTCCATGCCGCCCGAGCTGTGGCCGCCCCCCTGACCACCGCTGTCCGCCGTGGCGCCGAGGTCCTTGAGCATGCTCGTCATCTGGTCAATCTCGGGGGACTGCGCGGCCTTGATGCGCCGGGCGAGGTCGGCGACGCCCGCGGGCGGGCCGGCGGCGAGCACGAGGTCGCTCATGAGGACGGCCTGCTCGTGGTGCGGCGTCATGCCCTGCAGGAAGGCGACGTCGGCGTCGTTGCCCTTCGCGCTCGACGACGAGCTGTCGCTCGAGCGGTCGTCACTCGAGGCGGTGTCGGTGTTGCTGCCGCAGGCGGTGAGCACCAGGGCGGCGCTGAGCAGGGAGGTGGCGAGCAGGGAGGTGCGCAAGGTGAAGCTCCGTTCGGTGTCTCGGGTCGTGGGGAGGTGGTGCGTCGAGCGGGTGGGGCGACGGTCGCGGACCGACGGCTCACGTCCGACTGACGCAGAGCTCCGCCACGGGGTCGAGTCGAGGGGGCAGCCGGAGTACGACGGGAGCACGCGCCCGCGGTCGCTCCGACGCCAGCGAGGTGCCGGTGCGGGACCGGGCGACGAGCCCGGCCGCGACCGCGATCGCGGTGACCGCCAGCACCGCGACGCAGAGCGTCGCCACGCCGGGCTCGCAGTCGTCGCCGCAGTCGGGGGAACTCGGGGTCGGGAAGGCCACCGGCGCTCCGGCCGGGACGGGGTCGACGTGGGCCGCGCCGTGCTCGGTCGGGACTGCCGCGTGCACGGTGCTGGTGTGCGACGGAGCCTCAGCGGCGGCGTGGTGGGCGCCGGCGACCCCGTGCATGGCGAGCAGCCCGACGACCAGCGCCAGCAGCGCGACGGCGCGGCCGAGCCGGTCGGCACGCAGCGGTCGGTCCATGGCACCCACGTTAGGAGGCGTCAGGGGTCGCCGCACGCCGGGCCCCGGTCAGTGGTGGTCGGAGCCGGTCGAGCCGGCCGCCTCGTGCATGCCGTGGACAACCGCGTGGCCCTTGCCCCGACCGATGAGCCACCGGTTGACCGGCAGCGTGACGACGAAGGCGACGACGAGCGCGAAGGCCAGCGCGCCCCAGAACAGCGGGTCTGCGAGGCCCGCCTCCATCGCTCCCGGGACGAGCAGCATCACGGCGTTGTCGATGACCTCCATGACCGTGATCGAGACGGTGTCGGCGGCGAGCGCGACCGGGATCGCTGCGCCCAGGGTCAGCCCGGACCGCAACACCGGGCCGATGGTGAGGGCGTAGCCGAAGAAGAACGCGAGCACGACGGCGAGCGCGATGGTCTGGAGGTCGCTCCAGCCCAGGGCCGTGCCGATCACCATGCCGAGCACCTCGCCGATGGCGCAGCCGGTCAGGCAGTGGACGGTCGCGCTGACGGCGAGCCGGGTGAGCGAGGCACCGTCAGGCGCGGGGGCGTGCTGGCCGTGGTCCATGGAGCCCTCCAGGGTCCGGGACCCGAAGCATACCCCCAGGGGGTACTTCTGCCCAGCCGCTACTTCTTCGGCGCCCAGCTGTAGGTCAGCGACGCCTCGAAGGTCCCGAACAGGTTGCACGGCAGGATGTCGATCCGGCCGGCCTTGCGCAGCTTCATCGTGAGCTTCTCCGTCGCCGGCGCGTCGGCGTCGGCCACGCCGATGACGTCGCCGGCGGGGTTCATGACGAGCAGGCTCCACTCGCCGGTGAAGCCCGAGATCGCGATGTCGACCGTGCCCGCCGCCGGGATCGCCACCGACACCGGCTTCTCCCTCGGCAGCTGCCCGAGGCAGTGCTCCGGGCCCAGGAAGTACGCCGAGGGGTCGGGCGTCTGGTCGACGAAGGTGACCTTCTTGCTGAACGGCTTCGGCGGCGCGGCGTGCGCGGGCGCGAGGGCTCCGGCCGCGACAGCGAGGGCGAGGGCGGTGAGCACGGTGCGGCGCATGGCGGTCTCCTGGTGGCGCTGGGGTCACCCCCTACTTCGCCGCCGGGCTCCAAAGTCCTGTCGCACGGCACGCGCCGCGACGACGACCCCGGGCGCGCTGGCGGCAGACTGGCTTCATGGACGTCCGCTGGGGCCGCGAGCGAGTAGACCGTTGTGTGGCGTTCGTGGATCTCGCGGGGTTCACCGCGCTGACCGAGGCTCACGGCGACGACTACGCCGCCGACGTCCACGACGCGTTCGTCGGCGCCCTGGCCCGGGCGTGCGAGGAGTTCGCGGACGTGGTCTGCGTGAAGCACCTGGGGGACGGCGCGCTCCTCGTCGCCCGCTCCGCGGCACACATGCTCGAGGCGCTACGCGCGGGAGTGTCGGAGCAGGGTGCCGCCGACCTGTGCCTGCGGGTCCGCGCGGGTGTCCACACCGGTCCAGCCCTGCGGGTCGATGGTGTGCACGGCGAGGACTTCCTCGGACACACGGTCAACGTCGCGGCCCGCCTGTGCGGGCTCGCCGCGCCGGGCGAGCTGCTGCTCAGCGGTGCGGTCAGGTCAGCCGCGGCTCCGGCCAGCACTGATGCGCGTCCGCTCGGGCCCCGGACGCTGCGCCACCTGTCGGAGCCGATCGCCGTGTGGTCGCTGCCGCTCGGCACGCCGGACGGGCTGATCGACCCGGTCTGCCACATGTCGGTGAGACCAGGAGCGCTGTCCACCCTGGTCGGCGGGAGGGAGTGGCTGTTCTGCTCCTCGGCGTGTCAGGAGCGCTTCGTGTCGGAGCACGGCTGAGCGCGACCACGACCAGCAGCCGCGCCGCCCTACCGTCGAGCCCGGGTCTGCGGGTAGATCCGCCTGCTCCCCTACTTCAGCAGTAGCCCGCGCAGCTCACCTGGACGACCGCGTCCGGGTAGCTGGCGAGCATGCCTTGCGTTGTGCGCGAGGGGGGAGTTGAACCCCCACACCCTTTCGAGTACACGGACCTGAACCGTGCGCGTCTGCCATTCCGCCACTCGCGCGTAGCAGGAGGAGAGGCTAGCACCGAGCGGGCGCGGACCCGGTCCGGTCGACAGGCGAACGGGATCACCACCTCCGCGTGGATACGATCACGCCCCGGATGGGAAGGGAGTCGACGTGGGAGTGCTGCAGCGCTTCGAGCGACGGCTCGAAGGCCTCGTCGAGGGTGCCTTCGCGCGCACCTTCGGAGGGGTCGTCCAGCCGGTCGAGGTGGCCGCCCGCCTGCAGCGCGAAGCCGCGGACCACAAGACCATCGTCGGCGCCGGCCGCGTCCTCGTCCCCAACGACTACGACGTGGAGCTCTCGACCCACGACCACGAGCGCCTGGCGGAGTACGACGAGGCGCTCACCGCCGAGCTGGCGGACATGGTGCGCGAGCACGCCGACGAGCAGGGCTGGTCCTTCGTCGGGACCGTGCGGGTCCACCTCGTGCGCATCGACGACCTCGACACCGGGGTGTTCCGGGTCCGCAGCCGGGTCCACGCCGAGCAGCAGCCCGCCGCGCCCGCTGCCGTGCCGGTGCAGGGCTCGCCCGCGCTCGAGGTGAAGGGCGAGCGGCACCCGCTCGGCCCGGTCACCGTCATCGGCCGCGGCGCGGAGGCCGACCTCAAGGTCTCCGACACCGGGGTCAGCCGTCGGCACGCCGAGATCACGCTGCATCCCGACGGCAGCGCGGAGCTGCTCGACCTGCAGAGCACCAACGGCACCAGCGTCAACGGTGCGAAGGCGCTGAGGGCGACGCTCGCCGACGGCGACGCGATCGGCGTAGGGGCGACCGTCCTCGTCTTCCGGGCAGGCGGCTGATGGCCAGCGCCCTCGTCGTCTCGCTCGTGAAGTACGGCCTGCTCGCGCTGCTGTGGGTCTTCGTGCTGGTCGCCTTCCGGACCGTCAAGACCGACCTGCTCGGCAGCGGCCGGGCGCCCAAGGTCCCGCAGCCCGCGCCCGCCGCGAGCCCGACGAGCAAGCCCACCAGGCGCTCGCAGGCCCGGCGGCTCGTGGTCACGGAGGGCGCACTGGCAGGTACGTCGATCACGCTCGCCGACGCACCCATCACCCTCGGCCGCGCCGACGACTCGACGCTGGTCATCACCGACGACTACGCGAGCAGCCGGCACGCGCGGCTCTACCCGGACGACGGGGCCTGGGTGCTCGAGGACCTCGGGTCGACCAACGGCACCTACCTCGGTGCGTCGAAGGTCTCGCGCCCGACGCCCGTCCCGCTCGGGCAGCAGATCCGGATCGGCAAGACCGTGCTGGAGCTGCGCCGGTGACGCTGGCGCTGCGCTACGCCGCGCGGTCCCACACGGGGCTCATCCGCGCCGGCAACGAGGACTCGGTCTACGCCGGGCCGCGGCTGCTCGCGGTCGCCGACGGCATGGGTGGCCACGCTGCCGGTGAGGTCGCGAGCGCCGTCGCGATCGCCGCGATCGCCCCGCTCGACCACGACGCCCCCGGCTCCGACCTGCTCGCCGCCCTGCACGGGTCCGCGATGTCGGCCAACCAGCACCTGCGCGACATGGTCGCCGCCGACAGCGACCTGCACGGCATGGGCACGACGCTGGTCGCGGTGCTCTTCGCCGGCAGCCGGCTCGGCCTGCTCCACGTGGGCGACTCGCGCGCCTACCTCCTGCGCGACGGCGAGCTCACCCAGATCACCCACGACCACACCTTCGTGCAGGCCCTCGTCGACGAGGGCCGCATCAGCGAGGAGGACGCGAGCACCCACCCGCAGCGCTCGGTCGTCACGCGCATCCTCGACGGCCGGCCCGACGTGGAGTTCGACCTGTCGGTGCGCGAGGCTCGCCTCGGCGACCGCTACCTGCTGTGCAGCGACGGCCTCACCGGCCCGGTCGGGCGTATCGAGACGCTTCAGGAGGCGCTCGGCATCGCCGATCCGCAGGAGAGCGTCGACCGACTGGTGCAGCTCGCGCTGAAGGGCGGCGGCCCCGACAACATCACGGTCGTCGTCGCCGACGTCGTCGCGGCCGACGCGACCACCAACCCGGTCGTCGCCGGCGCCGCCGCGGACCAGCCGCAGGCACCGCCCCCGGGCGTGGGTGACAGCCCTGCCGCGCGCGCCCACGCCAACCGCACCGCCCACGACGAACCGGTCGCCGCGCGGTCGGTGCCGCAGACCGTCCGCCCGGTCGCGCGTCGCCGGCACCGGCGTACCGCAGGGGTGCTCGTCGGCGTGCTGGTGCTGCTGCTCGCCGGGGCCGGGGCGGGCTGGGCCTACGTCCGCAGCCAGTACTACGTCGGCGCCGACGACGGGACCGTCGCGGTCTTCCGCGGCGTCAGCGGGTCGGTCGCCGGGGTCCGGCTCGCGACCGTCGAGTCGGAGTCGGCGCTGCCGCTCGACGGGCTCGACGAGCTGACCCGCACCCGGGTGGAGGACGGCATCACCGCCTCCGACCGGGCCGACGCGCTCGACATCCTCAGCCGGGTCCGCGAGGGCTACTGCAGCGCGACCTTCCCGCCGCTGCCCGGGGTGTCGCCGCAGCCGGTCGCCACGACCCCGGCGACCACCCCACCGACCACCCCACCGACCACCCCCGCCGCCACGTCGACCGCGACGCCTGCCGCCTCGGTCACCCCCACCCCTAGCGCGTCACCGACCCCTCGGCCGGGCTGTCCGTGACGGCGCCGAGCCTGCTCCCGTCGTACGCCCCTCCGCGTCGAGGCACCGAGCTCGTCCTCACCACGGCGGCGGTGCTGCTCGCCGTGCTCGCCTACATCGCGGTCGGCATCGGGGTCGACGGCTCGGTGCCGAGCGGCACTCTCGGCTACGGCCTCGGCCTGGCCGCGCTCTTCGGTGGCGCGCACCTCGTCGTGCGGCTGGTCGCGCCCCACGCCGACCCGCTGATCCTCCCCGTCGTGGCGCTGCTCAACGGCCTCGGCGTCGTGCTCATCCGGCGGCTCGACCTCGCCGCCGCGGAGCGCGCGACGCAGGCCGGCCGTGAGGTGCCGAGCGCCGACGCGCCGCTGCAGCTGGTGTGGACCGCGGTCGGTGTCCTCGCCTTCATCGCCGTGCTCGTCGTGGTGCGCGACCACACCAAGCTCACCCGCTACACCTACACCTGCGCTGCCGCCGGGCTCGTGCTGCTGCTGCTGCCCGCGCTCCCGGGCATCGGCCGGACCATCAACGGCGCGCGGCTGTGGGTGCGGGTCGGGCCGATGACGATCCAGCCGAGCGAGGCCGCGAAGCTGCTGCTCATCGTCTTCTTCGCCGGCTACCTCGTGGCCAAGCGCGACGTGCTGTCGCTCGCGTCGCGCCGCGTCGCCGGGCTCGACCTGCCGCGGGCGCGCGACCTCGGGCCGGTGCTGCTCGCGTGGGCCGCGTCGCTGGCGGTGCTGGTGCGGGAGAAGGACCTCGGCTCGTCGCTGCTGTTCTTCGGCATCTTCGTCGTGATGCTCTACATCGCGACCGAGCGGACGTCGTGGCTGCTCATCGGGCTGGGGCTGTTCGCCGGCGGCGCGGTCGTCGCCTACGCCGCCTTCTCCCACGTGCAGCGCCGCGTCGACACCTGGCTCGACCCCTTCGGCGACGCGAGCGGCTCGGGCTACCAGCTGGTCCAGGGGCTGTTCGGCTTCGGCACCGGCGGGCTCACCGGCACCGGGCTCGGCCAGGGCGCGCCGGGGACGGTGCCCTACGCCAGCACCGACTTCATCATGGCCACGATCGGCGAGGAGCTCGGGCTGGTCGGCGTGATGGCCGTGCTGATGCTGTTCTTCCTCGTCGTGGAGCGCGGGATGCGCGCGGCGCTGTCGTGCCGCGACTCCTTCGGCAAGATGCTGGCCGCCGGGCTGTCGTTCGCCCTGGGGCTGCAGGTCTTCGTCATCGTCGGTGGGGTCACCGGCCTCATCCCGCTCACCGGCGTCACGCTGCCCTGGCTGTCCTACGGCGGGTCGTCGGTCGTCGCCAACTGGGCGCTCGTCGCGATGCTGCTGCGCATCTCCGACGCCGCCCGCCGACCGGCCCCCTCCCCGGTCTCCCCGGGGGCCGCGCGGGTCGCCCTCGAGGACGCCCCCACCACGGTGGTGCGCCGGTGAACTCCCCCATCCGCCGCGTGTCCGTGGCGGTCCTCGCGCTGTTCGCGTCGCTGCTCGCGATGGTCAACTACCGCCAGGTCGTGCAGGCCGGCGACCTGCGCGACAACCCCGGCAACGGCCGGGTCCTGCTGCGCACCTACGCCGTCGACCGCGGCGCGATCGCCGTCGAGTCGGGCGGCAAGGCGACGTCGATCGCGGACTCGGTCGAGACCGACGACGCGCTGAAGTACCTCCGCCGCTACGCCGCCGGTCCGCAGTACGCCCACGTCACCGGCTTCTCGTCGTTCATCTACGGCTCCACCGGCATCGAGCGCGCGCAGGACCGGGTGCTGTCCGGCGAGGACGACCGGCTCTTCGTGGAGCGGTTGTCGGACCAGATCACCGGCAACGAGCCCAAGGGCGGGTCGGTCGTGCTCACCCTCGACCCCGCCGCGCAGGCCGCGGCGGTCGCCGGGCTGCGCGGCAAGCGCGGCGCCGTCGTCGCGCTCGACCCCCGCACCGGCGCGGTGCTCGCCATGGTGAGCGCCCCGAGCTTCGACCCGGCGGCGCTGTCGTCGCACGACGGCGAGGCGATCCGCAAGACCTACGGCCAGCTCAGCGACGACCCGGCGCAGCCGCTGCTCAACCGCGCGATCCGCCAGACCTACCCGCCCGGCTCGACCTTCAAGGTCATCACGGCCGCAGCGGCGCTGGAGAGCGGGCTGACCCCCGAGAGCCGCATCCCGTCGCCGACCCAGCTCACGCTGCCGCAGACCACCCGGCCGCTGCGCAACTTCGGCGGCGGCACCTGCGGCGACGGCCGGACGACGACGCTGTCGGACGCGCTGCGGATCTCCTGCAACACCGCCTTCGCGCAGATCGGGCTCGACCTCGACGGTGACGAGGTCCGTGACGTCGCCGAGTCCTTCGGCTTCGGCGACAACGACCTCGAGGTCCCCGACAACGTCGTCGACAGCGTCTACCCCGACGAGCTGAACGCCCCGCAGCGCGGCCAGTCCGCGATCGGGCAGTTCGACGTACGCGTCACTCCCCTGCAGATGGCGATGGTCGCCGCCGGCGTCGCCAACGCCGGGCGGGTCATGCGGCCCTACCTCGTCAAGGAGGTCCAGGCGCCCGACCTTCGTGTCCTCGACGTCGCCGACGCGGAGGTCTACCGCGAGGCCGTGTCGAGCAGCATCGCGGCCCAGCTCACCGCGATGATGGAGCGCGTGGTGAGCGACGGCAGCGCGCGGGCTGCGCAGATCAGCGGGGTGCGGGTCGCCGGCAAGACCGGCACCGCGCAGCACGCCGTCGGCAAGGACCCGCACACCTGGTTCATCGGCTTCGCACCCGCCAACGACCCGCAGGTCGCGGTCGCCGTCATCGTCGAGGAGGGCGGCGACGCCGGCTCCGAGGCCACCGGCGGCCGGGTGTCGGCGCCGATCGCGCGCGCCGTCATGCAGGCGGTGCTGCGGTGAGCGAGCTGCTCGCCGGCCGCTACCAGCTCGGTGACCTGCTCGGCACCGGTGGCATGGCCGAGGTCCGGGCCGCCCGCGACGTCCGGCTCGGCCGCGACGTCGCCGTCAAGGTCCTGCGCGCCGACCTCGCGCAGGAGACGTCGTTCCGCCAGCGCTTCCGCCGCGAGGCGCAGTCCGCCGCCCGCCTCAACGCCCCGTGCATCGTGTCAGTCTTCGACACCGGCGAGGACGAGCGCGGGGTCCCCTTCATCGTCATGGAGCGGGTCGAGGGCAGGACCCTGCGCGACGTCCTGCAGACCGAGGGCCGGCTGCTCCCGCAGCGCGCGCTCGAGGTCGCGGCCGACGTGCTGTCCGCGCTCGACGTCGCCCACGCCGCCGGGATCGTGCACCGCGACATCAAGCCCGGCAACGTCATGCTCACCTCGACCGGCGAGGTCAAGGTCATGGACTTCGGCATCGCCCGGGCCGCGGCCGACGGTGCGTCGACGATGACCCAGACCGCCTCTGTCATCGGGACCGCCGCCTACCTCTCCCCCGAGCAGGCCCGCGGCGAGCACGTCGACCAGCGCTCTGACCTCTACTCCACCGGCTGCCTGCTCTACGAGCTGCTCGCCGGCACCCCGCCGTTCACCGGCGACAGCCCGGTCGCGGTCGCCTACCAGCACGTCCGCGAGGACCCCGCACTCCCCTCGGAGTACGACGAGACGCTCTCCGCCGACGTCGACGCGGTCGTCCTCAAGGCCATGGCCAAGAGCCCCGGTCAGCGCTACCAGTCCGCGGTGGAGATGCGCGACGACCTGCTGCGCGCCGCGGCCGGCGAGCCGGTCGCCGCCCCGCCGCCCACGACGACGCTTCAGGTGGCCGAGGTCGTGACCGTGGCCCCCGCGCGGACCGGTCCCTCCACGGTGCGCAAGACGCTGACCGCGGTGTTCGCGGTCGTGCTCGTCGGGATCGTGCTCGTCACGGCCCTGCTCGTGAAGGGGCTCTTCGACACCACCACCGAGCGGGTCCCCGCGCCCGCCCTGGTCGGGCTCTCCCGCGACGACGCGATCCGGGCGCTCGCCGAGGCCGGCCTGCAGGTCGGGCAGATCGCCATCGTCTTCTCCGACAAGCCCGTCGGCAGCGTCATCCGGCAGACCCCCGAGCAGGGCATCGTGCTCACCGCCGGTGGGGCGGTCGACATCGAGGTGAGCAAGGGCCTCGAGCAGACCGTCGTCCCCGACGTCCGCGGCCAGTCGCAGGCCGAGGCGGAGGCGGTGCTGCAGGACGCGAAGCTCACCGTCGAGCAGGTCATCCCCCGTGACGGCAACGTCGCTGCCGGCACCGTCCTCGACGTGATCCCCGGCCCCGGCTCCCCGCTGCCCGCGCGCTCCAAGGTCACGCTGGTCGTCGCCTCCGGTCAGGTCGAGGTGCCCGACGTGCGCGGCAAGAACCGCGACGAGGCCATCACGCTGCTGCAGCAGGCCGGCTTCCGGGTCGGCATCCAGGGCCAGGACAGCGCGGGCCCGCCCGACGTCGTGCTCGAGCAGTCACCGGTCGGCACCACCGCGCCCCGCGGCTCCGACGTCATCCTCACCGTGTCGCAGACCCCGGCCTCGCCGACACCGTCCCCGTCGAGCTCACCGACCACCGACCCGTCGACCACCCCGACCCCGGACCCGACCCCCACCTGACCCGTCAGCCCCGCACCGCCTCGACCCGACTCGACCCGACCCGCATGATCACCAGGGGGTCTGCACGGGACTCGCCGGGGTGTCGCGTGCAGATCACCTGATGATCGAGCCTGTCGCATAACTCGGGGTGTCGTGCCGGCGCGCGGCGGCTGGGTCGCGGGAGAATCCCTTATGGGGCAGAACTTCTTGCGGCCGGAGCGGGATCAGCCGTTCTTGTTGCCTCCTGACATGCGTGACTGGCTCCCAGCTGATGATCTTGTCTGGCTGGTGTTGGACGCAGTCGAGCAGTGCGACCTGAGCGCGTTCACCGCCGCTTACCGTTCGGACGGTCAGGGCCGCCCGGCTTATGACCCGGCGTTGATGGTGGCGCTGCTGCTGTTCGCCTACTGCCACGGCGTGCGTTCGTCCCGCGAGATCGAGCGGCGTTGCCAGCGCGATGTGGCGTTCCGGGTGATCGGTGGTGGGCATCGGCCCGACCACGCCACGATCGCGCGGTTCCGTGAGCGGCACGAGGCGGCGCTCGCGACGGTCTTCACCGAGGTCCTGAGGTTGTGCGCTGAGGCCGGGATGCTGCGCCTCGCGCTGCTCGCGATCGATGGGACGAAGGTCGCGGCGAACGCGTCATGGTCAGCGAACCGGACCGAGGAGCAGCTGACGACTGAGCTTGCCGCGGAGCTCGCCGCGGTGTCTGAGGCGATGCTTGCTGAGGCTGGCGCGGTCGACGCTGCTGAGGACGCCGAGCACGGGCGGGACCGTGGCGATGAGCTCCCGCCGCAGTTGCAGTCACGCGCGGGGCGCATCGCGCGGCTGACCGAAGCCCGCGACCGGCTCGCCACTGAGCGCCAAGGCGTCGTCGACGCTCAGCAGGCCAAGATCGACGCGTGGCAGGCCCGCAAGGACTCGGGCAAGCCACGACCGGGCGCCCGACCCGGACCGATCCCGCCGCAGGTCCTGACGTCAGCGGGCAAGGCGCCTCGCGCCAACAGCACCGACCCGCAGGCACGCACGGTCAAGACCAAGCACACGCTGCTCGTCGGCTACAACGCGCAGGCCGTCGTCACAGCCGATCAGGTGATCGTCGGGGCGACGGTGATGCAAAAGGAAGTCGACCGCAACCTGCTCCACCCCGTCCTGGACGTCACCCGCGAGCAGCTCACCGCGGCCGGTGTCCGCGCCAAGCTCAACACGGTCGTCGCCGACTCCGGCTACGTCACCGAGGAAGCCTTCGCGCTTGCCCACGAGCACAAGATCAGGCTCCTCGCGCCGCTGGCCAAAGACACCCGCAAGATGCGCGACGGCGGTGACCCCGCCGGTGGTCAAGACCTGCAACGCCGCCCCGAGACCGCCCGAGGGCAGCGGCGCCTCCGCCACCACCGAGGCCGAGCGGACTACCGCCAAAGAGGCCGGACCGTCGAACCGGTCTTCGGACAGCTCAAGACCCGACAGAACATGACCCGCTTCAGCCGCCGAGGCCACACCGCAGTCACCAGCGAATGGCACCTCGCCTGCGCCGCCCACAACCTCCTCAAGCTCCACGCCCACAACAAGCGCGAGTAGCCCCCGAGGGGCGGCCGGCCTCGGACTCCGCCACCGCCCACCCCCCTCGCCGCGCCAGTTACGCGACAGGCTCGATCAAGGCCCGGGCTCCGTCAGACGGTCAGGGGGCGGCGGCGGCGCGCAGGGCCGCCACGTCGAGTTTCGTCATGCCCATCATGGCCTGCATGGCGCGCTCGACCCGGCTCGGGTCCGGGTCCTCGAAGAGCTCCTGCATGCCGACCGGCACGACCTGCCACGACAGTCCGAAGCGGTCCTTGAGCCAGCCGCACGGACCCCGCTCGCCACCGTCACCGAGGCGCTCCCAGTAGTGGTCGACCTCCGCCTGGTCGGCGCAGTCGACCTGGAACGACACGGCCTCGTCGAAGCTGAACTGCGGCCCGCCGTTGATGCCCACGAAGCGGTTGCCGTCGAGCTCGAACTCGATGGTCATCACCTCGCCCTCGGGGCCCGGCGCGTTGGCGGGGTAGCGCGCGATGCTCAGCACCGTGGTCGCGGCGAACACGGTCCCGTAGAACGCGACCGCCTCCTCGGCGTTGCCGTCGAACCACAGGTTGGGCGTGATGCGGACTCCCATGGTGGGTCCTCTCGTCCTGGCCGGCCGGTGCGCCGATCCTGCACCTACGACGTCACCAGGCCCAGCGACTCATCGGTCGGTCAGCCGAAGGCGGCCAGCCGCTTGGCCTCGACGTGCTCCGACAGCGCCGGCGCGAGGGCCGTCGCCGCGGTGTCGCCACACTGGCGCAGCCAGGCGGCGAGCAGCAGGTGACCGCCCTGGGTGAGCACCGACTCGGGGTGGAACTGCACGCCCTCGACGGGGGCGTCGCGGTGCCGCAGCGCCATGACGACGCCCGACGACGTGCGACCGGTGACCTGCAGCTCGCCCGGAAGGGTCGCCTCCTCCACGGCGAGCGAGTGGTAGCGGGTCGCGGTGAACGGCGACGGCAGGTCGGCGAGGACACCGACACCGGAGTGCTCGACCTCGGAGGTCTTGCCGTGCAGCAGCTCCGGTGCCCGGCTGACGACAGCACCGTGCGCGACCGCGATCGCCTGGTGGCCGAGGCACACGCCGAGCAACGGGAGCATCCGCTCCTCGGCCGCGCCGACCATCGCCACCGAGCAGCCGGCGTCCTCAGGGGTGCCAGGTCCCGGGGAGAGCAGCACCCCGTCGTACCCATCGAGGTCCTCGGGCCCCGTCTCGTCGTTGCGCTTCACGACGACCTCGGCCCCGAGCTGGCCGAGGTACTGCACGAGGTTGAAGACGAAGCTGTCGTAGTTGTCGACCACGAGGACACGCGTCACGGCTTCGCCGGGGGCCGAGCCTGCGGGGCACCGCTCGGCACCGACGCGGGCTTGGGATCCGCGGCCGCCCTCTGATCAGCGGCCACCCGCTCCTCCTCGACGAGCACCCGGCGCAGCACCTTGCCGACCACCGTGCGCGGCAGCGCGTCGCGGAACTCCACGAGCTTCGGGACCTTGTACGCCGTCAAGGACCCCGCGCAGTGGGCGATCACGTCGTCCTCGGTGAGGCTGGCACCGGGCGCCGTCACG
The DNA here is from genome assembly GCA_030697205.1 of Mycobacteriales bacterium. NCBI lineage: Bacteria > Bacillati > Actinomycetota > Actinomycetes > Mycobacteriales > Mycobacteriales bacterium. The sequence goes on along the minus strand of JAUYQP010000052.1, from coordinate 123,372 downwards.
ACGAAGGCCTTGACCGTCTCGCCGCGGTAGCGGTCGGGGACGCCGACGACGCAGCAGTCCGCGACGCCGGGCAGCGCGTAGAGGACCTCCTCCACCTCCGACGGGTAGATGTTGAACCCGCCCGCGATGATGAGCTCCTTCTTGCGGTCGACGATCGAGAACCACCCCTCGGCGTCCATGACCGCGATGTCACCGGTGAGGACGTAGCCGTCAGCGGTGAAGACGCCCTCGAGGTCGTCGCGCTGCCAGTAGCCAGAGAACACCTGCGGGCCGCCGATCGCGAGCTCGCCGGGCTCGCCGACCGGCACCTCGCGGGTCGGGTCGTCGCGGTCGACGATGCGGCACAGCGTGCCCGGCAATGGCAGGCCGATCGTGCCGGGGCGTCGCTCGCCGGTGACCGGCCCGCAGTGCGTCGACGGCGAGGTCTCGGTCATGCCGTAGCCCTCGACGAGCCGCGCGCCGCTCATCGCCTCGAACTCTTCCTGCACCTCGACCGGCAGCTTCATCGCGCCGGACACGCAGATCCGGATCGAGCGCAGGTCGTGGTCCTTGGACTTCGGGCTGTCCGCGATCACCTTGTAGATGGGCGGGACGCCCGGGAACGTCGTCGGCTTCCACTCGTCGACCGCCGCGAGCACGAGGTCGAGGTCGAAGCGCGGCAGCAGCACCAGGGTCCCGCCGAGCAGCACCGTCGAGGTCATGCAGACCGTCAGGCCGTAGGCGTGGAACAGCGGCAGGACGCCGAGCACGACCTCCTTGCCGGCGGTGGCCTGGGTGTCCCACAGCCGGTTCATGTAGGCGTTGCTCACCAGGTTGCGGTGGGTGAGCATGGCGCCCTTCGACAGCCCGGTCGTGCCGCCGGTGTACTGCAGCAGCGCGAGGTCGGTCGCCGGGTCGAGCGTCGCCTGCCGGGCCGGCAGGGAGTTGGCCTTGAGGAGCGCGGTGAAGCTCTTGACCTGCGCGCCCTTGGGGAGCGCCGCCGAGAGCTCGGCCTTGGCCCGCTTGGCCTTCTTCACCGGCAGCTGCAGCTTGAGCCGCGACGCGAGCGGCAGGTAGTCGACGATGCTCGTCACGACGACGTGCTGCACGGCGGTGTCGGCCTTGACCCGCGCGACCGCGTCGTAGACCCGGTCGAGGCAGACCACCACCTTCGCGCCGCAGTCGGCGAGCTGGTGGCGCAGCTCGGCGTCGGTGTAGAGCGGGTTGTGCTCGACCACGACCGCGCCGAGGCGCAGCGCCGCGAAGAACGCGATGACGTTCTGCGGGCAGTTCGGCAGCACCAGCGCGACCCGGTCGCCCTGCTGCACCCCGAGGCCCTGCAGCGCGGAGGCGAAGCGGTCGACCTGCTCGCGCAGCTCGCGGTAGCTCATCTTGGTGCCGAGGAACGCGAGCGCGGTCACCGTCGGGAAGGAGCTCGCGGCGTCGTCGAGCAGCCGGGTCAGCGGGACGTCCGGGAAGTCGTAGTCGGCTGGCACGCCCTCGGGATAGCTCGCGAGCCAGGGCCTCTCGTCGTACGACGAGGGGGTCGTCCTGGCAGCCGCTTTGCGCAGAGCGGGCGCCCTCTTCGCCGGGGCTTTCTTCGCGGGCGCCTTCGCGGCTGGGGCCTTGGCCGGGGCCTTCTTCGCCGGCGCCTTCTCGGTCACGGCAGCCTTCTTGGCCGGGGCCTTCTTGGCCGGGGCAGGGGTCTTGTTCGCAGGGGTGCTCGCCACGCCGACGAGCCTCTCACGCAGCCGTACGTCCGATCGCCCGGCGCTACTCGTCGACGGTGACGTCGGAGAAGGGCAGCAGCGGCTCCACCTCCGGGAAGACGACGAACAGCAGCAGCGCGCAGACCGACGCGATCATCAGCGCGGACAGCACGAGCTTGCCCCACAGGCCACCTGGCAGGTGGCGCCACAGCCAGACGTACATCAGGTCGCTGCTTCCGCGAGGGCGGCCGGCCGGCCCTGGGACTTGGCCTGCTGCTTCTCGAGCACCGCGTAGACGATGAGCCGGGTGCGGGCGGAGAACTTCGGGTTGCAGGTCGTCAGCGTGAGCAGCCGCTCCGTCGGCGCGACGCCCTCGCGGTAGGGCACGGGGTAGGTCACCTCGATGCGGGTCGGCGGGACGACCTCCTGGCTGCGGACCCGGTAGGTGAACCACACGTCGGCGGTCTCCAGCACGATCGCGTCCCCCGCCTCGAGCTCGTCGACGCGGTGGAACGGCGCGCCGTAGGTGGTGCGGTGGCCGGCGATGACGACGTTGCCCTTCTCGCCGGGGCGCGCGGTCTTCGGGTAGTGACCGGGGCCCTTCTTGAGGTTGGTGGTGCCGACGCCCTCGACGACGACCTTGACGTAGTCGCGACCGAGCTCGGGGATGTAGATCTTGGCGAAGCCGCGACCGAGCGGGATGTCCGGGTAGCCGTCGGTCCCGCCGGAGCTCGGACGCTGGGGAGTCGGCGGTCCGGCCCTCCAGTCGGCCTCGATGTCGTCGGCCAGCGCCGACTGCTGCTGGCCGGTGTAGAGGTTGGTGACCTTCAGCTCGTAGACGACGAAGAGCAGCACGACCAGGCCGAGGGTGATCAGCACCTGGCCGAGACCGCGCGCGAGGGTGCGCAGGGCGTCGTTCATAGGGCTCACGAGCGGGTCACTGCGGGCAGGTCGAGCGTCCCGTCGTACGCCGGGAGGGTCAGCGAGCCCTGCGAGCTCACGGCGTAGCCCAGCCCGAAGCGGTCGACGAAGGTCCGGAAGAAGTCGACGCCCGGCGCGGCGTCGAGGGCATCGCGCAGGGTGGCCGGCTCGCCGATCGCCTCGACGACGAAGGGCGGGCCGTAGACCTGGCCGTGCAGGACGACGGTGTTGCCGACGCAGCGGACCGCGCTGGTCGACACGATCCGCTGGCCCATCAGCGTCATCGCGTCGGCGCCGCCGGCCCACAGCGCGTTGACGACGGCTTGCAGGTCCTGCTGGTGCACGACGAGGTCGTCGGGGTTGTCACTCGCCGCCTGGCCGCCCTCCGGTCGGGGCGCGTCGTCGAGGCTGACCCGCAGCCCCGGGCCGGTCACCTCCGTGAGCCCCGCCGCACCGGCCAGCGCGGCCGCCCGGTCCTGCTCGGCCTGCACCCGGCCGTCACCCGCCGCCGCGGACCCGGTCTGGGCGGCCACCTCCTGGCGCAGCGCCCGCGCCTGCGCCTCGAGCTGCTCGACGTCGCGCTCCTGCTCCCCGATGAGCCCGGCGACCTCCTGGCGCTCGGCCCGCAGGTCGGTGCCCTGCGCCGTCGAGGCCGACAGCGCGAAGAGCAGCCCGGCGCCGAGCGCGGTCACCGGGACCAGCACGCGGTACGCCGCCCGGCGGCCCGACGGCGACCCGTCGGCGGCACCGACCTCGGCGCCGACCTCAGCACCGACCCCGGTCGGCTCGGCGCTCGGAGTGCTCACCCCGTTACGCTAACCGCGACAGCGACCCGACGACACCACCTGGAGACACCGTGCCCGAGTCGAAGAAGCGGAAGAAGGCCGTCTACACGCCTCCGCCGACCCCGGGCTCCTCCGCGCGCAAGAAGAAGCCGAGCCCGGTCTGGCTCGCGCCGCTCATGCTCACGCTGTTCGGGATCGGGATCCTCTGGCTGGTCGTCTTCTACCTCACCCAGGGCGACATGATCGGGATCCCGGTCATCGAGGACTGGAGCAACGGCAACCTGCTGGCCGGCTTCGGCTTCATCATCGCGGGCTTCGGCCTGTCGACCCAGTGGCGCTGACCGTCCGGTCACGCTGACCGCGCACCGGTCGTGCGGTCGCCGTACGAGCCCTGACCGTCGAGCCCACACCCACGGCGTGGATGTGGCGATCAACGACGGGCGTCACCGCGCGCGTGATCGCCACTTCCTCTCGAGGGCGGACGCCACGGTCCTCAGCGCCACCCGGATGTGGCGATCAGTGCCCACTGACCCAGCGCGCATGATCGCCACATCCCTGGACGGGGCCGCGGGCGCGGCGGACGCGGACGCGGACGCAGGCGCGGGGGCGGCGCGGGCCGGGCGTTGGCCATGCGGCGGCCATGCGGCGGCCATACGGCGGCCGGCGAACTACAACGGTGTGGTTACCCCCAGGGGTTGTCCACACTGTGGATGATCCATCGGCTGGCAGGCTGGTTCCATGAGCGGACCCGAGCCGGTGTCGAGCGCCGACCACGAGGGTCCGGGGGCCCACCCGGGCGAGCTGCGGGTCGACCCGCCCCGCCGGATCACCGCCCTGGCCGGCCTGGCCGGCCTCGTCGCCGTCGCGGCGCTCGTCGTGAGCGACACCGGCGGACGCCTGCTCGTCGTGCCGGTGCTGCTCGGCGCAGCGGCTTTCGTCGTACGCGACCTGATCTGCGGGCCGCTGCTGCGCGCCGACGGCGAGGGCCTCGACGTGCTCGACGGCGCGCGGCGGGTGCGGGTCCCGTGGGGCGAGGTCGAGCGGGTGCGGGTCGTCAAGGACCGGCGGACGCCCGTGCTCGAGGTCGACACCGGCCACAGGGTCGTCGCACTGAGCGGGACCAGGCTCGGGCAGCACCCGGCCGACGTCGTGGAGGCTCTGGAGGCGCACCGGGCGCGCTGGGGAGGGTGACGTGATCCGCACGGTCGTGTGGGGGACGGGCAACATGGGGCGCGCGGGGATCCGGGCGGTGGTCGCGCACCCCGGGCTCGAGCTCGTCGGGGTGGTGTCGCGGAGTCGGGCGGGCCAGGACGCCGGGACGATCGCGGGGACCGCTCCGCTCGGCGTCGTCGCGGCCCCGGAGCCGGACCTGACCGGCGTCGACGCGGTCGTCTACGCGGCGTCCGGTGACCTGCGGCCTGACGACGCGCTCGCCGACCTGTGCGCCGCGCTGCGCGCCGGCTGCGTCGTGGTGACGCCGAGCGTCTACGCCCTCTACGACCCGCGCGGTGCCGACCCGGCGACCCGCGAGGCCGTCGAGAGCGCGGCGAAGGAGGGCGGTGGGGCGCTGCTCGTCTCCGGCATCGACCCGGGCTGGGGCAACGACGTCCTGCCGCTGCTGCTGTCCGGCCTCGCCGGCTCGCTCACCCAGATCCGCTGCCAGGAGCTGTTCGACTACTCGACCTACGACGCACCCGAGGCCGTGCGCGGGTCGGTCGGCATGGGCGGGCCGATGGACCAGGTGCCGGTGATGGTGCTGCCGGGCGTCCCGACGATGATCTGGGGCGGTCAGGTGCGGATGCTCGCCCGGGCGCTCGGGGTGCAGCTCGACGAGGTCCGCGAGACCGTCGAGCGCCGGGCGTTGGAGGCTGACGTCACCAACGAGATGGGGCTGTTCGAGGCGGGCACGCAGGGCGGGTTGCGCTTCGAGGTGCAGGGCTGGAGCGGTGGCGAGGCGGTCATCGTCGTCGAGCACGTGACCCGCATCGACGGCTCGGTCGCGCCGGACTGGCCGGCACCGGACAGCGGCGCGAAGGGGGCCCACCGGGTGGTGCTCGAGGGCAGCCCGCGGCTGGTCGTCACCATCGAAGCGACCGACGAGGCCGACCGCGACCCGTCCGGCGTGGGCAACAGCGCGGCCGGCGGCAACGCGACCGCGGCCAACCGGCTCGTCAACGCCGTCCCGTGGCTGCGCTCCGCCGGCCCGGGGGTCTACGACGCGCTCGACGTGCCGCTGTCACCGGCCGTCGGCCGGCTGGGGGTCCGCGCATGAGGGTCGACGTCCCCGCCGGGCAGCACCCGGTCATGCACGTCTGGGGCCCGATGGTCCCCGGCATCGGCGCGGCCGCGACGGCCTTCAGCGCGGCGGTCTACGAGCGGTCGACCCTGGGCCTGCGCGAGTTCGAGGCGGCCCGGTTGCGGATCGCGCAGGTCAACGGCTGCCAGTTCTGCCTCGGCTGGCGCACCGAACGCGACGGAGAGGTCGTCGAGGACGGCTTCCTCGACGCGGTGACGGACTGGCGGACCGCTGACGCCTTCGACGACCGCACCCGCCTCGCGGCGGAGTACGCCGAGCGCTTCGCCCTCGACCACCTGTCCCTCGACGGCGACGAGGACTTCTGGGCGCGGTTCGGTGCCCACTACTCCCAGGTCGAGCAGGTCGAGCTGTCGATGTGCCTCGGATCGTGGCTCGCGTTCGGCCGGCTCAACCACGTCTTCGGCCTCGACGCCGCCTGCCAGCTCCCGACCCCCTGACCGCACCCCCACCCGCTGTCTCGGGTCAGAGTGGTCGCTCTGGCGACCCCGACTGACCGAGACGCGGGTGGCCGCGGCGCTCGCGTGGCGTCTCGGGTCAGAGTGGTCGCCCTGGCGACCCCGACTGACCGAGACGCGGCCCCGACGCTCGGGGACAGTCGCTGCGGGGCCGTTAGGCTCCGAAGGCGGCGCGCAGGGCCGCCGAGCGAGCCAGCACGGTCACCACGATGACGGCCAGCACCGCGACGCAGGCCAGCGCCTGCAGCTGACCCCGGCGCGGCCCGCGAGGGACGTAGACGTAGGCCGCGGCCACGACGGCGCCGGTGATGAGGCCGCCGAGGTGCGCGCGCCAGTCGATGTTGAGCCCGGGCAGGAAGCCGATCACGGTGTTGATGATCAGCAGGGTCGTGATGCTGCTCGTGTCACGGCCCTGCGTGCGCAGCACGACGTAGAAGGCCCCGAACAGCCCGAAGATCGCCCCGGACGCGCCGACGCCGAACGACGTCGGCTCCGACAGCACCATCGACATCGCCGACCCGCCGAGCGCCGCCAGCAGGTAGAGCGCGAGGAAGCGCACCCGACCCAGCGCGGCCTCGAGGACCGGCCCGACCTGCGACAGGGCGAACATGTTGACCAACAGGTGCAGGGTGCCCGCGTGCAGGAACGCGCTGGTGATCAGCCGGTAGTACTCGCCGTCGATCGCCACGAACAGCGGCTGGTCGGCGAAGTCGCGGATCAGGGTCGATCCCGCGCCGAGACCGGCGAGGTAGACCACGACGTTGACGACGATGAGCGTCAGCGAGACCCGGCTGGCGTCACCGGTGATCCGACCGCCGTAGGTCGTGCGCGCCTCGCGCACGCCCTTGCCGCCCTCCTTGACGCACTCCGGGCACTGGAAGCCGACCGACGCCGCGACCATGCACTCCGGGCAGATCGGCCGCTCGCACCGGGTGCACCGGACGTAGGTCTCACGGTCCGCATGGCGGTAGCAGGTGGGTGGCGCCTCCGGGGAGGCGCTCGACCCAGAGGCCTCGGTCAGCTCGAGACCTCTTCCACGGTGATGCTCGTGATGACGACGTCCTCGAGCGGGCGGTCCATGCGGCCGGTGGCGGTCGTCGCGATCGCGTCGACGATGTCGCGCGACGCCTGGTCGGCGACCTCACCGAAGATCGTGTGCTTGCCGTTGAGGTGCGGCGTCGGGGTGACGGTGACGAAGAACTGCGAGCCGTTGGTGCCGGGGCCGGCGTTGGCCATCGCGAGCAGGTAGGGCTTGGAGAACTGCAGCTCCGGGTGGATCTCGTCCTTGAAGCGGTAGCCGGGGCCGCCGGTGCCGGTGCCGAGCGGGTCGCCGCCCTGGATCATGAAGCCGCTGATGACGCGGTGGAAGACGGTCCCGGCGTAGAGCGAGCCCTCGCCCTTCTTGCCGGTCTTCGGGTCGGTCCACTCACCGGAGCCGTCGGCGAGGCCGACGAAGTTCTTCACCGTCGCCGGGGCGTGGTTCGGGAAGAGCTGGACGCGGATGTCGCCGCGGTTGGTCGCGAGGACGGCGTAGGTGTCGGTGGCCAAGGCTGGTCGCCTCTTTCGTCTGCTGCGGGGCGGGGACGGGGGTCCCGGTGGACCCGGGCAGTCTGCCACGCAGCGGCGTGGCACCCTTCTCAGCATGACGCTGCTGGACGAGACCCGCACCCGGACCACAGGGGCGTACGACGCGATGCGTGGCGGTCCCGTCGGGCCCCCGCTGGCGGTCCGCCGCTGGCCGTGGGCCCTGCTCGCCGCGCTGCTCGGCGCAGCGGCCGGCGCGGCCGTGGTGCTGCTGGCCCGCCGGGTCGTGGGCGAGGACGCGCCGGGGGCGCAGGAGCCCGAGGAGCTGCGGGCCGTCATCGACCTGCGCGCCGGGGCCTGAGCCGCGGCCCGGACTGCCACCCGCACCGCACCGCGCACCGCCAGCCGCACCGCCAGCCGCACCGCCAGCGCATGCGGCCACCTGGGGATTGGGTGGGGTTCCTCGGCGTGTCCTGACGCGACACACCGAGAGAAGCCGCCCAATCCCGGGGGGCACGGGCGCGGAGCCGGGGGGTGCCGGCGCCTGAGCCCGCGGCCCGTCAGGCGGAGGGGCGGGGTGACGGGGTCGAGGAGACCTGGTCGGCCGCCGACGGGGTGACGGGCGGAGTGACCGGTGGGGTGGGCGGCGGCTGGACCGGGCGCCCGAGCCGCTGCGACACCGCGCGGCGCAGCAGCGCGTCGACCTGCGCCTCGGGCGGGACGCCCTCGGACACGGTCGTGCGGTTGCGGCCGTCGGCCTTCGAGCGGTAGAGCGCGTCGTCCGCCGCGCGGACGAGGGTGTCGGCGTCACCGGCGTGCGACGGGTAAGTCGCGACGCCGGCGGACGACGTGATCGGGACGATCGAGGGCGCCGCCGAGACCGCGAGCCGCAGCCGCTCGGCGATGATCACGGCCTCTTCGGGGCCGCAGCCCGGCAGCACGACCGCGAACTCCTCGCCGCCGTAGCGGGCCGGGGTGTCGAAGTCGCGGCACTCGCACGACAGCGCCGCGGCGACGTTGCGCAGCACCTCGTCACCGGCCTGGTGGCCGTGGGTGTCGTTGAGGACCTTGAAGAAGTCGATGTCGAGCATGACGAGGCTGACGTGCTCGGCGCTGCGGGTTGCGCGGGCGACCTCGCGCTCCAGCGTCGACTCGAACGTGCGGCGGTTGGCGATCTTGGTGAGGCCGTCGGTGGCCGCGAGCCGCTGCACCTGCTCGAGCAGCCAGGCGTTGCGCAGGGCGAGAGCGGCGTACGACGCCGAGCGCTCCAGACCGGACACGACCCGTCGGGCGATGCGGCCGTTGCCGATGCTGTCGCCGGCGTGCTCGAGGACGAGCGCGCCCATCGGGCGGCCCTCCGCCGACAGCGGGACGACGACGAGGTTCTGCGCGTCGGGCATGAGGCGCGCGATCCACGGGTCGTGCTCGACGTCGAGGCCGGCGACGAGCTGCACCTCGTGGGTCTCGTGGGCGAGCGCGACGACAGCGCTGGCGCCGGGCCGCCCGGGCCGGCGGGCGACCTCGTCGTCGAGGCCGAAGGACGCGAGCAGCGGCAGCTGCCCCTCGGGCCCGGCGAGCACGACGCCGCGCGGGAAGCCGAAGGTGTCGATCGCCGAGTCGAGCAGGGTGCGGGCGACGCTCGCGGAGTCGGCCGTGCGCTCCAGCGACTCGGCCAGCTCGGTGAGGGCCTCGAGGTCGTGGCGGCGGCGGCGCAGCTCGCGCTCGTTGACCGCCGACAGCGACGCGGTGCTGATGGCGACGAGCCAGAGCACGACGACGAAGACGCTGAGGCGCTCACCGGGCGAACCGTTGCCGGGCGCCGCCGCGAAGTCGGTCGTCTGCGCGAAGTTGTAGGCCGCGTAGAGCAGCAGCGAGTGCCACATCGCGAGCTTCAGCCCGGTGCGGTAGGACGCGAGCAGGGCCACCGCTCCGAGGTGCAGCAGGATGAGGAACTGCACCGGGCTGCCCTGCTGCCCGGTGAGATACCACGTCGCGGCGAGCCAGATGCCGTCGAGCATGAGCATGCCGGAGAACAGCGTGACGGCCCGGTGTCGAAGGACCCGACTCGCCAGCTCGGCCAGGCCCACGACGGCGGCATAGCCCGCGGCGACCTGCACGGCGTACCAGCGCGTCACCGCATCGGGCTGCACGACCTCGGGGGCGACGTAGGCCGCGACGAGCGTGATGAGCACGGCAGCGCCACGCAGCCACTGCATGACGCGCAGGCGCTCGGCGACCGGGACGGACTCGCCCACCCCGCTGCCTGCACCACCGCCGAAGAGGGCCCTCATGCGGGTGCACCTCCTGGTCGGAACGCGGGTCCGAAGGTCAGGTCGTCGTCCGCGCCGAGAGGCGCGCCGGCGAGCTTGGGGTCACGGCGGTCGATGCGGTTCTGCACCAAGAGGAAGAGAACCACGATGACGAGCAGTGCGAGGGGCAGTTGCGGCTTCTTGAAGGTGCCAGTGACGGCATCGGCAATCGCCTGCGGGACCTGAAGGTTGTCACCGAAGGGGCGTCCGAGCACGCGCGGTGCGGCTTGGGGGTCGGGCGCCCCGGGGTTGCCGACCGAGCCACCGACCGGCGGAACCCGACGCGGGATCTCGGCGTCACCGTCGGGGGTGAGCGGACCCCTAGGGCCACCCAACGGAGCGCCCGTCGGGGCCGGAGGGGTGGGCGTGCCACCGCCGGATCCGCTGCCGGGACCGCCACTACCCGAGCCGCTCACCGGCGGGACGGGACGAGGGTTGACCACGACCGGGGTGTCGAGCCGAGACTGGGCCGCGACGAGCTCGTAGCTGCCCAGGACGTAGCGGAAGGGGTTGCCCGCCCGGTCGGAGCCCTCGACCACGGCGGTGAAGGCGCCGGGCTGCTGCTTGCTGAGGTCCATGGTCCAGCTCGTCGTGCAAGGCTGGCTGGCAATCGGCACCGCGCTGCGCAGCGTCGTGCACGTCGCCGTAACGGCCTCGTCGAAGCGGAACTGCCACGACAAGGAGGTGAGGACGCCCTCGGTGGCCGCCGGTCGGGCGGTGACGGTGAGGCGGGGCTTCACTCGGTCGAGGACGTAGGAGCCCGTCGTCCAGTCGCTCGCGTTGCCGGCGACGTCGACGTGGCGGACCCGGAAGGTGTAGCTGCCGTCGCCCGTCCCGGACAGGTCGACCTGCTCCGAGAGCGCACACGGCCGCGGGTAGCCGGGCTGCATCACACCGGACCGCAGTAGCTCGCAGACACTGGTGCCACCGGACTCTGGCGGCTGCCATGACCAGGTCACCGAGACGGCCTTGCTAGGCGAGAGCGGCGGGTTGACGAAGACCGGGGCCGCCGGGGGTGTGAGGTCGAGGACGTAGGCGGACCGCACGGCCGCGCCCGTCCGGCCGTCGGGCTGCCGGAGCGCCACCGACACGACGTAGTCGCCCTGGGAGGTGAGCGTCGGCTGGAAGGTCGTCGAGCAGTCGGCGTAGTCCGTCGGCACTGCAGCGGCTCCCGTGGTCAGGGCGCAGCGCAGGACCGTGCCCGCAGGAGCGGCGGCCGGGACGGCGAGCAGCCACACCGGGCGGAGGTCGTTGCTCGGGCTGGCCGGCACGTCGACGATGATCGGCAGCGCCACGGCCGAGCGGTCGAAGACGTAGGAGCTGCTGCGCGCCGGCCCGTCGCCGGCGATGTTGGAGACCCGCACCAGCAGCGTGTAGGTGCCATCGGGCTCGCCACCGAGATTGAGGGTCTTCACGCCGTCGGCGCACGGGGTGAAGTCCTCGATGACCCGGTTGCCGGACTCCAGGCGGCACTCCGCCATGGCCCCGCCGCCGGTCGGGTAGGTGAAGCGCCAGGTCGGGTCGGGCGTCGAACTCGGCGAGCCGGGCTCGAGGGTGAAGATCGGCGCGACCGCGACCAGCGTCACCAGCTCGTAGGGCATCGCCGGGGTCGGCAGCGAGGGGACGCCCGTCGCGCTGACGGCGACGACCGACAGCGTGTAGACGCCGTCTGACGCACCTCCGAGCGGGAGCGCGTAGGGGCTGTCGCAGCCGACGACGGTGGTCGCACCAGTGGCCAGCGACGTCGTCGTGCAGACGGCGGTCGTGCCGGGAGGCAGCGAGAAGGTGAACTCGGGCGCGCGGTCCTTGCCACTCGGCGGGCCGGTGAGCCCGTCCGGAGCGGGCGGCACGACGGTGTCGAGGACGTAGTTCGAGGAGTTGTCCGGGCCGACCACCCCGGCGGCGGTGACGGCGTGGACGGTGAAGCCGTAGCTGCCGTCCGCGGGCAGCTGCACGGTGAAGGGCGAGGCGCAGGGGCCGAGCGGGAAGACGTCGACACCGTCCTGGTCGGTGAGGCGGCACTCCAGGGTGGTCCCTGCGGGGGTGCTCATCTGCCACACCGGGTTGGTCTCTGCCGACGGGCTGCTGGGCACGACGACGCTGACCGCCGGAGCCGCCTGGGTCGACAGCACGAACGTCACCGCACCCGCGGGTCCGGTGTTGCCTGCCGCGTCGGTGACGCGAGCTCGGAACTCGTAGGACCCGTCGCCCGGCAGGGTCACGCGCGTCTGCGCACCGGCCTGGCTGACAGGGCAGGCTGCCCAGTCGCGCTCCACCAGGCCGTTGAGCCGCAGCTGGCACTCGGCCGTTGCCCCCGACTCGGGCGACGCCACCACGAAGACGGGTGCGACGACGGTCGACGGCGACGGCGGGCCGGTGACGGTCGGGGCGGCCGGCGGGTCCACGTCGTAGAGGTAGGTGGCCGAGGCGACAGCGGAGAGCCCGGCGGACGTGCGGGCCCGGACCGAGAGCCGGTAGGCACCGCTGGGCTCGCCGAACAGGGTGAGGCCGTAGGTGCTCGACGGACAGGGGGCGAAGACGTCGGTGACCAACGTGCCCGGGCGCTCGAGGCGGCACTCCGTCGTCGAGCCCGACGGGGCCACGATGAGGTAGGTCGGCTTGGCGTCAGCCGACGGCGAGGCCGGTGCGGTGACCACCGGGGGGGCGATCGCGGTCGAGTCGAGCACGTGGGCGTCGACCGCCGCGGCGCTGGTGTTGCCGACCGCGTCGACCGCGCGGACCTGCAGGGTGTACGTGCCGTCCGGGAGACCGGTGAGGTCGACCGGCAGCGGGCTCGCGCAGCCGGTGATGTCGCGCACCGCACCGGTCGGAAAGACCAGGCGGCAGACCGGCGTCGAGCCGCCTTCGACGCTGAAGGCCCAGGTCGGGTCGCGGTCCGGCGACGGCGAGCCCGGCCGGCTCAGGAACACCGGCGCAGCAGGGGCGGTCGTGTCGAGGACGTAGGTCGCGAGGCCGCCGAAGCCGGTGTTGCCGGCAGCGTCGGTGAGCCGCACGTTGAGGCTGTAGGGACCGTCCGGCAGGCCGGAGAGCCCGACCGGCACCGGGGACGTGCAGCCCTGCACGACCTCGAGGGGCGTGGTGGAGGCGGGGCTGAAGAGGCGGCAGGTCGCGACCGTCCCGGCCTCTCCGGTGAAGGCGAACGACGGCGTCGTGCTGCGTCCCGTCGCCGGCCCGGTGACGACCGGGGCCGCGGGAGCGACGGTGTCGAGCAGGTAAGTCCCCGACCCGACCGCGCCGGTGAGGCCGGCGGCGTCGGTGGCGCGCACCGCCAGGGAGTAGCTGCCCTCGGGCTGACCGGTCAGGTCCACGTCGACCGGAGCGGCGCACGCAGCCCAGTCGCGCAGCAGGCTCGGGCCGGTGACGCGGCACTCGAGGTCAGCACCCGGCTCGGCCGTGACGCCCCACGTCGGGAGCCGGTCGCGACCGGTCGGTGCGGGCGGGGTGACGACGGGCGCGAGCGGGGCCGTGGTGTCGAGCACGTAGGCGCCACTGCTCCCGACCAGCGAGGTGTTGCCGGCGGCGTCGGTCAGCTGCACCTGCAGCGCCCACGCGCCATCGGCCGACAGCGCCGCGGTCGTCGGGCTCGTGCAGATGACGGGGGCGAGCACTGACGGCTGGCCCGACAGCGCGTAGGAGCACGTCGCCGTCGTACCTGTCTCGCCTGTCCACGCGAAGACCGGCGCGGCATCCGGGCTCGGCCCCGTCGGACCCGTGACCACGGGCGCGACCGGGGCGGTGGTGTCCAGGACGTACGCCGCAGAGGACCCGGTGGCGCTGGTGTTGCCGGCGAGGTCGGTGGTCACGACCTCCAGGACGTAGGAGCCGTCGGGCTCGGCGGTGAGGTCACCCGTGAGGCTGCCGAGGCAGGGCGCGTCGGAGACGACGACCGCGCCGCGCAGCACCCGGCAGGTCGCCGTGACGGCCTCGCCGGTGATGACCCAGACCGGGGCGCGGCTCTGCGACGGCCCGGTCGGACCGGTCACGACGGGAGTGCCAGGCGCGGCGGTGTCGAGGGCGTAGACCGGCGACGTCCCCTCGGGGCCGGTGTTGCCGGCGGCGTCGGTGAGGCGGACCGCGAGGACGTAGCTGCCGTCGGCGCCGAGGGTGCGCGGCAGCGGGCTGGCGCAGGAGCCGAGGGTGACGACGTCGACGCCGTCCCGGCGCAGCACGCACGAGGCGGTGTGGTCGGCGGGGACGGTGAAGCCGTAGGAGACCGCGAGGGTCGGTGCGGTCCCGGTCGGACCGGTCACCGTCGGCGCGTCCGGGGCGACGGTGTCGAGGGAGTAGACCGGCGACAGCCCGGCGGTGGAGGGGTTGCGCGCCCCGTCGTACGACACCACCTCGAGCTGCCAGTCGCCGTCGCTCGCCAGCGTCCGCGTGACCGACAGGCCGCAGGGGGCGAAGGCCTCCTGTGCGACGCCACCGAGCAGCAGGCGGCACTCCTGCGTCGTGCCGGCGTCGGCGGCGATGTCCCACGTCGTCGTCGCCGTCGGCTGGGGGCCGGCGAGGCCGGTCACGACGGGCACGGTCGGGGCGAGCGTGTCGTGGACGAGCACCGGGCTGGTGCCGACCAGGCCGACGTTGCCGGCCGCGTCGACGACCCGGGCGTCGAGCTCGTAGCCGCCGTCGCCCGCCAGCGTCCGCACGACGGGGGTCGCGCACGGACCGGACCAGTCCTCGACGACCACGCCGTCGCGGCGCAGCCGGCACTCGAGCCGACCGGCCTCGGCCGTGACGACCCAGGTCGCGGTCGTCACCGAGGTCGGGCCGGTCGCGCCGGTGACGGTCGGGGCGACGGGCAGCGCGGTGTCGAGCCGGTAGTCGGGACTGCTCGCCGACGGGCCGACGTTGCCGGCCGCGTCGGCGGCGACGACGTCGAGCCGCCAGGTGCCGTCCACGGCGAGCACGCGGTCGATCGGCGACGCGCACGGCGCGAGGGTCTCGACGACCGCGCCGTCGCGGCGGAGCACACAGGTGACGGAAGCCCCGGTCTCGGCGGTCCAGGTCCACTGGACCGAGGTGGTGCTCGCATCACCCGACGGGCCGGCGACGACGGGAGCCGCCGGCGCGATGCGGTCGAGGAGGTACGACGGGCTGCGGACCTCGGCGCTGAGGTTGCCGGCGGCGTCGACGCTGCGCAGCACCAGGACGTGGCTGCCGTCGGTGGTGAGGGTGCGGGCCAGCGGCGACGTGCAGGCGGCCCAGTCCTCGACGACGCCGCCGTCGCGCTCGAGGCGACACTGCGGGGTCGCGTCGGCGGGCACCGTGAACGACCAGGAGACCGCGGTCTGCGGGGCGGACCCGGACGGCGCAGCGGTCAGGGTCGGGACGCCAGGGGCGACGGTGTCGAGGACGAGCGCGGCGCTGGTGCCGGTCGCACTGGCGTTGAGAGCCTGGTCGGTGTCGATGGCCTCGACGCGGTAGCTGCCGTCGCCGCCGAGGGCGACCGGGCCGAGGGTCGTCCCGCAGGACGGGTAGGTCGCGAAGGTCGCGCCGTCGAGGGTGACGACGCAGCTGCGGCTGTCACCGCTCGCCAGGGCCGGCAGCGTCCACGAGGCGCTGCGCACCCGGATCGGGCTGGTCTCGACCGCGACCGCGACCGGAGCCGCCGGGGCGACGCGGTCGAGCACGTAGCCGGGCGCGGTCGTCGCGGCGCTGGTGTTGCCGGCCGCGTCGCGCAGGGCGACGTCGAGCACCCAGGTGCCGTCGGTCGTCAGCGTCGGCGTGAAGGGCGAGGCGCAGTCGACGACGGCACCGCCGTTGAGCGAGCACCGTCCCGTGGCGCCGGCCTCACCGGTCCAGCTCCACGTCGGCGTGTTGTCCTGTGAGGGACCGGTCGGGCTCTGCACCAGCACCGGGGCCGCCGGGGCCGCCGTGTCCAGGACGTACGAGGCGCTCGCGGTAGCGGGACCGGTGTTGCCGTGGTTGTCAGTGAGGCGGACCGACAGCACGTAGGTCGCGTCGCCTCCCCCAGCCAGCGGGTCGGCGAGATCACGCGAGTAGGGCGTCCCGCAGGGGATCCAACCGCCCAGCACGCCGTCACGGTCCAGACGGCACTCCGCCGTCGTGGCAGCCTCGGTGCTGAAGGTCCACACCGGGGTGGTGTCGTTGGAGGGGCTGGCCGGGCTGGTCACTGTCGGCGCCCCGGGAAGGGTCGTCTTGAGCGAGTACAGCCCCGATGCCGTCACAGGACCGACGTTGCCGAGGGCGTCGGTGAGCCGCACCTCCAGGAAGTACGTGCCAACGCCGCTGGGAAGGGTGTACACGTAGGGCGAGGTGCAGCTGACGAACGCGCTCACGACGACCGCCGTGGCGTCGGTGCCCTGACGCAGCTGGCACTCGGCCGTCGCCGTGGGCTCGGGACTGGTCCAGCTCCAGACGGCTCGCTTGGTGTTGCCGTTGCCGCTCGGGCCGGCGACCGCGGCGAGCACCGGCCCGGTCGTGTCGACGACTCGGGCCGGGCTGGTGCCGACCCCACCGGCGTTGCCCGCGGCGTCGGTCGCGAACGCCTCGAGGACGTAGCTGCCGTCGGTCAGGCCAGACGCGGCGTAGGGCGAGGTGCAGGTGCTGAAGGCCCCGCTGCGGTCGTCGTTGCGGACCAGGCGGCACGACAGGACGGCACCGCTCTCGGCGCTGATGGTCCAGCTGATGGCTGTGCTCGTCGACGCACCCGTCGGGGCGCCCGGGAAGGTCGGGACCGCGGGCGCTCCGGTGTCGATGACGTAGCCGACGGCGTTGCGGCCGGTGGCGCCGACGTTGCCCGCGGCGTCGACGACGCGGACCTCGAGGACGTAGCTGCCGTCGGTGAGGCCGCTGTCGGTGCGCGGGAGGGCGCACGGCGCGGTGAAGTCCGGACCCAGCAGCACGCCGTCGCGCAGCAGCCGGCACTCGGCGCGGGCCGGCGCGAGCAGGCTCTCGGCCGTCGACCAGGTCCACTGGATCGTCGGCGTGCTCGACGGTGCCGGACCGGTCAGCGCACTGACGCTCGGGGCGACCGGGGCGGCGGTGTCGAGCAGGTAGCCCGAGCTCGCGGCCGTGGTGCCGGCGTTGCCGGCCGCGTCGTAGAGGACGACGTCGACGCGGTGCAGGCCGTCGTCGGTGAGGGTGCGGGCCAGCGGGGAGGAGCACGGGTCGACGGTCTCGACGGGTGCGCCCTCGTAGTAGCGGGTGCAGACCGCGCGGGTCACGTCGTCGGTCGTCGAGTCGGCAGCCGCCGGTGAGAACGACCACTGCACCGCGGTGGTGCTCCCCGTGCCGGACGGGCCGACGACGACCGGCGTCGGCGGGGCCACCCGGTCGAGGACGTAGGTGGCGCTCGTCGTCACCGGCAGCGCCGAGGCGTTGCCGGCGTCGTCGCGGGCCCGCAGCTCGAGGACGTAGGAGCCGTCGGTCGGCAGGACCTGCGGGAACGGCGTGGCGCACGCCGTCCAGTCGAAGCCGTCAGCCGGCGCCGGCCCGGTGAGGCGGCACTCGAAGCTCGTGCCCGCGTCGGCCGGCGTGCCCGTCGGGAAGCCGAAGCCCCAGCTGACGCTCGGCTCCGACGACGCGCTGGACGGCTGCGACGTGAAGACCGGCTGGGCCGGCGCGACGAGGTCGAGCTCGACGGTCGGGGCGGCGGTCACGCGCTCGTTGCCGGCCTCGTCGACGTCACGGACCTCGAGCACCCACAGACCGCTGGTCGCGCCCCCGGGGAAGGACACCGACGTCGAGCAGGGCGCGTACGCCGTCGGCGTACCTGCGTCCTGGGTGAAGCGGCAGGTGCGGGTGTCACCGGTCGCCGGCGCCGACAGGCCCCAGGTGAGCGCGGCGTCGTTGGTGGGGGTCGACCAGGCGCGCGTGATGGTCGGCGCGCCGGGGGCGACCCGGTCGAGGACCAGGGTGCGCGAGGCGGTGCCGGTCTGGCCGTCGTCGGTGGCGCGGGCGGAGAACAGGTAGCTGCCGTCGTCGGTCAGTGTCGTGGCCGCGGTCGGGCAGGTCGTCCAGTCGTAGACGAGCGCGGTGGTCGGGGCGGTCCGCTCGAGGCGGCACTCGAGCGTCGCGGCCGGGTCGTCGACGGAGGCGCCGAACGTGACGTCGGCGAGGTTGGTCGGGGAGGTGCGGTCCACGGTCGTCGTGACGACGGGGACGACCGTGTCGCGCAGGTAGGTCGCCGGGCTGGTCGTCTCGGCGCTGTCGTTGCCGGCGGCGTCGGAGGCGGTGACCCGCAGCGAGTAGGTGCCCTGGCCGGTGACGGTCTCGGTGTGGGGGCTGGTGCACGCGGTCGTCGAGACGAGGACGCCGTCGAGGTGGAGCGCGCAGCTGCCGGCCGCGACCGGGTGGTCGTCGACGACGGTCCACGACCAGTCGAGCGACCCGGCCTGGCCGGAGCCGCTCGGGCCGGCGGTGAAGGTCACGGTGGGAGCGGCGTTGTCGCGGGCGTAGGTGGCGGAGCTGTCGGTCGACGAGCCGCTGCCGTCGGTGGCGGTCACCGTCAGGACGTAGTCGCCGTCGGTGGTGAGGCCGCCCACCGAGACCGGCGAGGTGGTGCAGTCGGGGGTCGCGACCGTCGTCGCGCCGAGCCGCAGCGCGCAGGTGAGGGTGGCCGGGCCGTCCGCGCCGGCCGCCGGCGGGGAGACGGTGAAGACCGCGGTGTCGCTGGTGCCGACCGTCGGCGTGGCCGTGACCGTCGCGGCGCCGGGGACGCGGTCGAGCTGGTAGGTCGCGCTCGCTGCGACGCCGGTGTTGCCGACGGTGTCCTGCCCGACGACGGACAGCTCGTAGCTGCCCTCGACCTTGCCGGCCAGTGACGTGGTGACGGTGCCGGGGCTGCAGGTGACCGGCTCGGCCGGGCCGGGCGTCGGGGCGGTGCGGGTGAGGGTGCAGGTGATGCTGCCGGCCTCGTCGAGGGTGACCGTCCAGTCGACCGACTCCTCGGCGCTTGGGCTCGTCGGTGCGGTGACGGTCACGACCGGCGCCGTCGCGTCCACCGTGTAGGAGGCGGTGGCGACCGGCCCGAAGGCGCTGCCGTCGTTCTCGACGGCGTGGAGCGTCCACGTCCCATCGGTGAGGCCCGACGTGGTGACGACGGCAGGGTCGGCCGGGCTGGCCTGGCCGGGGTCGCAGACGGCCCAGGTCGCGGGGTCGGGGGCGGTGCCCTGACCGAACCAGCAGGAGGTCGCGTCCAGGCCGTCGGTGTCGACGACCCGCCACAGCACGTCGGTGTCGTTGCCCGGCGACGTCAGCGCGCTGCCGGCCCCCGCGTCGGCGAAGGGACCGGTGATGACCGGAGCCTCGGCGACCGCGTAGGCGGCGGGCATCGGGAGGCCGAGCAGGAGGACGCCGCAGACGGTGAGCAGCCGCAGGAGCAGCACGACGGCGCGCGGTCCACCACGACGCCCTCGCACCAGTTGCAGCATCTGTCGTGCTTCCTCGCCCCCGAGTGACTGCGCGCAGGCGTCCCTCCGCACAGGGCGACCGCCGGCTTGCGCAGGTCACCGTGTGACTGCTTCGGCAGGAGTCGTCCGGAGTATGAGCCTCCGAGCGACACGACTTCAGCCGAACCCCTTCACCCGTTCGGCGCAAGCGTGCGCGGGGACCCGAGGTGAGGGCACTCTGTCCGGGAGGTCCGGTGTGGGTGGAGCCACGGGGACTCGAACCCCGAACCCCCGCGTTGCAAACGCGGTGCTCTGCCAGTTGAGCTATGGCCCCGGCTGTCGGCGCTGGTGCGTCAGCGCAGGTCGGGGGTGGTGGTCGCCTCGGTCCAGAGATCCTTCTCGGCGCGGGCGGCCTTGCGCTTGCGGAGCACCGCTGCCGCGGCACCGAGCAGGGCGAGGATCAGGGCGGGCTTGCGCACGAGTCGCTCCTCGGGTCGCGCGCTGTGGTCAGCACGGTTGTGGGCCTGGGAGGACTTGAACCTCCGGCCTCATCCTTATCAGGGATGCGCTCTAACCATCTGAGCTACAGGCCCGCTGCGCCCTCGCGGGCACGAGCGAGGAGGTTACACGACCAGCGGGCCTGCCTCAGTCGCGCTCGCCCAGGGTGACCTCGACGCCGCCGGTGAACGAGGCGCACAGGTTGTAGAGGAACGCCCCGAGGGTCGCGAGGACGGTGAGCAGCACGACGTCGATCGCGGCCAGCAGCGCCGCCCCACCGACGATGCGACCGGTCGTGAGCAGCGGCGCCGCGGCCGGCCCGCCCTCCGCCCCGGCGTCGGAGGTCAGCTCGGCGTAGAGGTCGTTGACGCTGTCGACGATGCCCAAGGTGGACAGCGCCCCCTGCAGCACCACGGCCGCGACGACGATGACCACGCCCAGGAACAGCGAGATCACGAGCGACGTCACGAAGACCGACCACGGGTCGATGCGCTTGAGGGTGAGCCGCGCCTTGCGCGACCGGGCGATGGGCCGGGCCGCACCGACCTGTCGGGCAGCCGGGCCACCCGGGACCACGGTCGCGCCGCTCGGCAGGCTGCTCGGCGACGGACGACCGGCAGGGGCGGTGCCGGAGCGCAGGGGCGGCGCGGGAGGCAGCGGCGGCGCGGGAGGCAGCGGCGAAGGACGAGGGGGTACGCCGGAGGCGGCCGCCCGCTCGGGTGGCAGTGACGCACCGGTGGGCGGTCCGGCGGGGGCTCCCTGGGCGGTGGGGGCCGGGGGCGCTGCGGAGGGCACAGCACCCGGCACAGCACCCGGCACGGCACCCGGCAGCGGGCGGCCCGCGGTCAACGACCCCGGCAAGGCGGACGGGCTGAGCGGCGGGCGCGACGGCGGGCCGTAGGACGGCAACGGTGATGCCGGACCCCGGCTGCCGCCCCACCCCGCTGCACCCTGGCTCGGGGGGTCGGCCGGCGCGGGCGGGGCGGGGCTCGGCTCCGGACCGGTCTGCTCGTCCCGGTCGGGGCCGGACTCGCCGGGCCCCTCCCCCGGGCGCTCGGTCACGCGTCCTCGTCGGTCTCGTCGGTCTCGGCCGTCTCGTCCGTCTCATCAGTGGCCTCCACCGGATCCGGGTCGGCCGGGTCGGCCGCGCCCGCCTCCACCGGGACGGCGTCGTCCGGCGACGCCTCCGTCGTACCGTCGTCGGTCTCGTCGGTGCCGTCCTCGAGCGCCGGGTCGGCGTTCTCGCTGTTGCGGGCGACCCCGACGACGGTGCTGCCGGCATCGAGGGCGACGAGCTTGACGCCACCCGTCGCGCGCGACAGGAAGCGCAGGTCGTCGATGCGCATCCGGATGACGACGCCGGCGCTGGTGATGGCGAACAGCTCGTCGCGCTCGTCGACGATGAGCGCGGCGACGAGCTGGCCGCGCTTCTCCTCGATCTTGGCGGTGAGGACCCCGGAGCCGCCGCGGCCCTGGCGCTTGTACTGGTCGAGGCGGGTGCGCTTGCCGAAGCCGCCGTCGGTGACGACCATCAGCGCGGCGTCGTCCTGCTCCTCGCCGGCCGGGGCGACCTGCATGGAGAGCAGCTCGTCCTCGTCGCGCAGGCCCATACCGCGCACGCCGCTCGTCGCACGGCCCATCGGGCGCAGCGCGTCGTCGTCGGCGCGGAAGCGGATCGACTGCGCCTTGCGGGAGACGAGCAGCAGGTCGTCCTCGCTGCTGACCAGCGCGGCGCCGATGAGCTCGTCCTCGCGCCCGTGCTCGTCGACCCGCAGGTTGATGGCGATGAGGCCCGAGGAGCGGCCGTTGTCGTACTCGCGCAGCGCGGTCTTCTTCACCAGCCCGCGCTTGGTGGCGAGCACGAGGTAGGGCGCGACGTCGTAGTCCTTGATGTCGAGGACTTGCGCGATCTGCTCGTCGGGCTGGAACGCCAGGATGTTGGCGACGTGCGAGCCGCGGGCGTTGCGGTTGGCCTCGGGCAGCTCGTGGGCGCGGCAGCGGTAGACCCGGCCCTTGTTGGTGAGGAACAGGATCCAGTGGTGGGTCGTCGTCACGAAGAAGTGCTCGACGAGGTCGTCGGTCTTGAGGGCCGCACCCTGTACGCCGCGCCCGCCGCGGCGCTGCTGGCGGTAGAGGTCGGTCTTGGTGCGCTTGGCGTAGCCACCGGCGGAGACCGTGACGACGACGTCCTCCTGCGCGATGAGGTCCTCGGCGGACATGTCGCCCTCGAACCCGACGATCTTCGTCCGGCGGTCGTCGCCGTACTTCGCCGTGATCTCCGCGAGCTCCTCGCCGATGATGCGGCGCTGGCGGGCGGGGTCGGCGAGGATCGCGGTGAGGTCGGCGATCTCGGCCTCGCGCTCGGCGAGCTCGTCCATGATGCGCTGGCGCTCCAGCGCGGCGAGCCGGCGCAGCTGCATGTCGAGGATCGCGACGGCCTGCAGCTCGTCGATGTCGAGCAGCGCCATCAGCTGGCTGCGGGCGGCCTCGGCGCTGTCGGCCGCGCGGATGAGCGCGATGACGGCGTCGAGCTGGTCGAGCGCCTTGGCGAGGGCGCGCAGGATGTGCGCGCGCTCCTCGGCCTTGCGCAGCTGGTAGCGGGTGCGGCGCACGATGACGTCGACCTGGTGGAGCACGTAGTAGTGCACGAACTCGTCGAGCCGCAGCGTGCGCGGCACCCCGTCGACGATCGCCAGCATGTTGGCGCCGAAGGTGGTCTGCAGCTGGGTGTGCTTGTAGAGGTTGTTGAGGACGACCTTCGCGACCGCGTCGCGCTTGAGCACGATGACCAGGCGCTGGCCGGTGCGCAGCGACCCCTCGTCGCGCACGTCGGCGATGCCGCCGATCCGGCCCTCCTTGACGAGCTCGGCGATCGACAGCGCGAGGTTGTCGGGGTTGACCTGGTAGGGCAGGTCGCTGACGACCAGGATCGTGCGACCCTTGGCGTCCTCGTCGACCTCAACCACGGAGCGCATCCGGATCGAGCCGCGGCCGGTGCGGTAGGCCTCCTCGATCCCGCTGCGGCCGACGATGAGACCGCCGGTCGGGAAGTCCGGGCCGTGCACGCGCTCGAGCAGCGCGTCGAGCAGCTCGGTCGGCGTGGCCTCGGGGTGCTCGAGCGCCCACTGGATGCCGGCGGCCACCTCCCGCAGGTTGTGCGGCGGGATGTTGGTGGCCATGCCGACCGCGATGCCGCTGCTGCCGTTGACGAGCAGGTTGGGGATGCGGCTCGGCAGGACGAGCGGCTCCTGGCTGCGGCCGTCGTAGTTGTCCTGGAAGTCGACCGTCTCCTGGTCGATCTCGCGCAGCAGCTCCATCGCGAGCGGGGCCAACCGACACTCGGTGTAGCGCATCGCGGCAGCTGGGTCGTTGCCCGGTGACCCAAAGTTACCGTTGCCGTCGATCATCGGGTAGCGCAGCGACCACGGCTGGGCGAGGCGCACGAGGGCGTCGTAGATGGAGCTGTCGCCGTGCGGGTGGTAGTTGGCCATGACGTCACCGACGACGCGAGCGCACTTGAAGTAGCCGCGGTCGGGGCGGTAGCCCCCGTCGTACATGGCGTAGAGGACCCGGCGGTGGACCGGCTTCAGCCCGTCGCGGACGTCCGGCAGCGCGCGACCGACGATGACCGACATCGCGTAGTCGAGGTAGCTGCGCTGCATCTCGACCTCGATGCCGACCGGCTCGACCCGGTCGTGCGGGGGCGGCGGGGGCGGAACGGTGTCGACCACGGGGGTCCTCTCGCGCTGGCGGGCGGTGTTCCACGTGGAACGCGCGCCCGGCGTTCAGGATCGGTGTTCCACGTGGAACACCGGCGGGACTAGATGTCGAGGAAGCGGACGTCCTTGGCGTTGCGCTGGATGAAGGAGCGTCGGGCGTCGACGTCCTCCCCCATCAGCACGCTGAACAGCTCGTCGGCAGTGGCCGCGTCGTCGAGGGTGACCTGCAGCAGCACGCGCGTGGCCGGGTCCATGGTGGTGTTCCAGAGCTCCTCGGCGTTCATCTCACCGAGGCCCTTGAAGCGCTGGATCGCCTCGCCCGTCTTGGGCAGCTTCTTGCCGGCCTCGAGGCCGGCCGTCACGAGCCCGTCGCGCTCGCGGTCGGAGTAGGCGTACTGGACGTCGCCGCCGTTCCACTTGATCTTGTAGAGCGGGGGCTGTCCCAGGTAGACGTAGCCGCCCTCGATGAGCGGGCGCATGAAGCGGAACAGCAGCGTGAGCAGCAGCGTCCGGATGTGCTGGCCGTCGACGTCGGCGTCGGCCATGAGCACCACCTTGTGGTAGCGCAGCTTCTCGATGTCGAACTCCTCGTGGATCCCCGTCCCGAGGGCGGTGATCATCGCCTGCACCTCGTTGTTCTTGAGGACGCGGTCGATCCGGGCCTTCTCGACGTTGAGGATCTTTCCTCGGATCGGCAGGATCGCCTGGAACTTCGAGTCCCGGCCGCCCTTGGCACTGCCTCCTGCGCTGTCGCCCTCGACGATGTAGACCTCCGCCTCGCGGGGGTCCGTGGACTGGCAGTCGGCGAGCTTGCCGGGCAGCGAGTTGGACTCGAGGAGCCCCTTGCGGCGGGTGAGGTCACGGGCCTGACGGGCGGCGATGCGGGCGCGGGCGGCCTGGGTCGCCTTGAGGATGACGTCTTTGCCGTCGGTCGGGTGGCGGTCCAGCCAGTCCTTCATCATCTCGGTGACGACGCGCTGCACGAAGCCCTTGGCCTCGGAGTTGCCCAGCTTGGTCTTGGTCTGGCCCTCGAACTGGGGGTCGCCGATCTTCAGGCTGATGATCGCGGTGAGGCCCTCGCGGATGTCGGAGCCCTCGAGGTTGGCGTCCTTCTCCTTGAGGTGACCCTTCGCGCGGGCCCACTCGTTGACGACGCGGGTCAGCGCAGCCCGGAAGCCCTCCTCGTGGGTGCCGCCCTCGTGGGTGTTGATCGTGTTGGCGAAGGTGTAGACAGACTCCGAGTAGGAGTCGTTCCACTGCATCGCGACCTCGACCGACATCTGCTGGGTCGACTCGGTGCCGGGTGTCTCGTCCTCGAAGCCGATGATGTTGGCGTGCACCGGCGTGCGGGTCGCGCCGAGGTGGCGGACGAAGTCCTCGAGGCCCCCCGGGTAGCAGAAGACCTCCTCGACGACCTCGCCGCCGGTGAGGTCGAGCCGCTCGTCGCGCAGGGTGATGGACAGCCCCTTGTTGAGGAAGGCCATCTCCTGGATCCGCCGGTGCAGCGTCTCGCGGTTGTAGGTGGTGGTCTCGGTGAAGATGCCGCCGTCGGCCCAGAAGCTGAGCGTCGTGCCGGTCTCGTCGGTCGGGGCGCCCTTCACGAGCTCGCCCGCGATGCTGCGGTCGTAGCGCTGGTTCCACGTGAAACCGTCGCGCTTGATCTCCACCTCGAGGCGGGTCGACAGCGCGTTGACGACCGCGGCACCCACGCCGTGCAGGCCACCGGAGACGGCGTAGCTCTGCGAGTCGAACTTGCCACCGGCGTGCAGGGTCGTCAGGACGACCTCCACGGCCGGGCGACCCTCGCTGTGCATCTCCACCGGGATGCCGCGACCGTTGTCGGTGACACGGACGCCGCCGTCCGCCAGCAGCGTGACGAGGATGGTGTCGCAGTAGCCGGCCAGCGCCTCGTCGACCGCGTTGTCCACGACCTCGTAGACCAGGTGGTGCAGACCGCGCTCACCGGTCGAGCCGATGTACATGCCCGGGCGCTTGCGGACCGCCTCGAGCCCCTCGAGGACGGTGATCGACGACGCGCCGTACTCGGCAGGCACGGCAGGCACGGCAGGCACGGCAGGCGGCACGGCCGGCTCGTCGGTCGGGCCCGGGGGCAGGTTGGTCTCGGTCATGGTCGCGGGGCTCCGCTCCCCTGGCCGCCCGAGGGCAGGCAGGACGTCGTACGGCGGCCAGCGGGCCGGTCTGGTGCTGGCGCCGGTGCTCGTGCGCTGGTCGACCACCGCGGGCGGGAGCCCGTGATCGCCGACGTGCTGCGCGGAGTGTAGCCCCTCCTACCGGGTCCGAACGTCAAGGAGCGGCCCTGTGGACGCGCGTGCCGCGCCGAGGCCCCGCGGCGGTGTCCCCCCACCGGAGCGAGGTCACGCAGCGCCACGGGGCTGCCACGCCTGGCAGAGCCGGAGGCGGGCGGTCAGCCGTAGGTGTCGCGTGGCCCGCGCGCGCCGGGTCCGGTCACGCGCCGCGGCCCCTTGCGCCAGTCCGGCTGAGCCGGGCCGCGGACCTCCACCGAGGTCACCACTCCCTCGCCGACCTGCTCGGTGAGCCTCTTCTGCAGGGTGCGGGTGAGCAGCCGCAGCTGGGTCGCCCACGCCGAGGACTCCGCCACCAGGACGAGCGCGCCGTCGACCAGCGAGGTGGGGCGGCAGTGGTCAGCGATCTCGGGACCGACGAGGCGGTCCCATTCCCCGATCACCCGGGCGCTCGCGGTCGTCGCCTCCCAGCCGCGGTCGGCGACCAGCCGCTTGATGGCGTCGCCGAACAGCACCGGGTCGCGGTCGTCGGCGCC
This sequence comes from Mycobacteriales bacterium, assembly GCA_030697205.1. Taxonomy (NCBI): domain Bacteria; kingdom Bacillati; phylum Actinomycetota; class Actinomycetes; order Mycobacteriales; species Mycobacteriales bacterium. The sequence goes on along the minus strand of JAUYQP010000052.1, from coordinate 96,982 downwards.
GCTGCCGGACCGGCGCTCGACGGTGCGCAACCGGCGTACGGCGGGTCGACCGGGCTGCAGCCCCTTCTCCCGCGCGGCGGCCTTGGCCCGCGCGAGCGCCGAGCGCGCCAGGTCGATGCCGCTCGGCTCCGGAGCGCTGACGGGCTCGTCGGGCGGCCCACCCGGGCCGGGCGGGTCAGCGGACACGGGTCACCGTGCCGTCGTGCACGTCGTAGCGCCCACCTGCGAGCTGCTCGGGCACGTCGCCCGCGACCGCGGCGGTGACGAGCACCTGCTCGGCCCCCGCGACCAGGCTCGCCAGCCGCTCGCGTCGACCGGTGTCGAGCTCGGCGAAGACGTCGTCGAGGACGAGCACCGGCTCCCCGTCGCCCTGACCGAGCCCCGAGCCGGCATCGCCCTTGAGCAGCTCGTAGGACGCGAGCCGCAGCGCGAGCGCCACCGACCACGACTCGCCGTGCGACGCGTAGCCCTTGACCGGCAGCGGCGTGCCCCCGGAGTCGAGCGTCAGCAGCAGCTCGTCGCGGTGCGGTCCGACGAGCGACACCCCGCGCTCGACCTCCTGCGGCCGCACCCGCGCGAGCTCCGACAGCAGTGCGGCCGACAGCACCTCGCGGTCCTGCGCGCCGCCCTCGGACACCTCCGGCAGCGCCTCACCCAGCGAGCTGCGGTAGTCGAGCGCCGTCGCGCCCTGCCCGCCACTGACCTCCTGGTAGGCCTTCGCGACGTGCGGCCGCAGCCCGTCGACGAGCTCGAGCCGCGCGGCGAGCAGGTCCGCGCCGGCCCGCGCGAGGTGGGCGTCCCACACGTCGAGCGTGCGCATGTCACCGCCGCCGGAGCGGCGCGCGAGGAACGCCGTCTTCAGCAGGGCGTTGCGCTGCTTGAGCACCCGCTCGTAGTCCGACCGCACGGCCGCGAGCCGCGGCGCGCGCAGCACGAGCAGGTCGTCGAGGAAGCGCCGCCGCTCCGACGGGTCGCCGCGCACCAGCGCCAGGTCCTCGGGCGCGAACAACACGGTCCGCAGCAACCCCAGCACCTCACGGGCCCGCGGCACCGGCGCCCGGTTGATGCGCGCCCGGTTGGCCTTGCCGGGGTTGAGCTCGAGCTCGATGAGCGTCGACCGACCATCGCGCTCGACCCGCGCGCGCACCACGGCCCGCTCGGCGCCCGCCCGCACGAGAGGCGCGTCGGTCGAGACCCGGTGCGAGCCGAGCGTCGCGACGTAGAGCAGCGCCTCGGCGACGTTGGTCTTGCCCTGCCCGTTGCTCCCGACCAGCGCGGTGCCGCCCGGACCCAGCTCCAGCTCCAGCGACCCCCAGGACCGGAAGTCGGTGAGCGACAGCGCGGAGACCCTCACGCCCGCCCCACCCGGAGGGGGTACGACGAGAGCCCTTCCGTCGTACGCCTGACTGTCCCTGGGATCATGCGCTCTCGGGCGTCGTCACGTCGGGGTGCGTGCCGGAGGTGCCGCGGCCCATGCTGTCCGCCGGGTCGTTGTCGCCACCGGCCGGCGCGCCCGCGTCGGCACCCGGCGAGTCGGCACCGACCTCGGTGGAGCCCGCGGCGGAGGTGACCGCGTGGCCGCCGAACTGGTTGCGCAGCGCGGCGACGACCTTCATCGCCGGGCTGTCGTCCTGCCGTGAGGCGAAGCGGGCGAACAGCGCCGCGGTGATGACCGGAGCCGGCACCGCGTGGTCGACGGCGGCCTGCACGGTCCATCGGCCCTCGCCGGAGTCGGCGGCGTAGCCCCGCAGCCCCTCGAGGTGCGGGTCCTCGCCGAGCGCGTTGACCATGAGGTCGAGCAGCCAGGAGCGGATGACCGTCCCCTTCTGCCAGCTCCGCACGACGGCCGGGACGTCGGTGATGACGTCGGTCGCCTCCATCAGCTCCCAGCCCTCGGCATAGGCCTGCATCAGGCCGTACTCGATGCCGTTGTGGACCATCTTCGCGAAGTGGCCGGCGCCGACCTTCCCCGCGTGGACGAAGCCGCTGTCGCCCTCGGGCTTGAGGACGTCGAAGAACGGCTGGACCAGCGCGACGTGCTCGGGCTCGCCGCCGCACATCAGCGCATAGCCCTCGGTGAGGCCCCAGACACCGCCGCTCACGCCGCAGTCGACGAAGCCGATCCGCTTCTCTGCCAGGGAGATCGCGTGCCGCTGGTCGTCGGTGTAGCGCGAGTTGCCGCCGTCGATGACGACGTCACCGGGTGCCAGCAGGGCACCGAGCGCGTCGACGGTCTGGTAGGTCGGCTCGCCGGCCGGGACCATCACCCACACCAGCCGCGGGCTTGGCAGCGCCGCGACCAGGGCCTCGAGGCTGTCGACGTCGCGCGCCCCCGCCTCCCGGTCGTAGCCGACGACGGTGTGCCCGCCGAGCCGCAACCGCTCGGCCATGTTGCCGCCCATGCGGCCCAGACCGACCATCCCGATGGTGCCCATGCTGACTCCTCGTCTCGGCTGGCTGCCCCCTACCCGCGGATCAGCCCGACAGGCGCACCGGCATGAGCAGGTAGCGGTAGTCCGCGGGGCGGTCCCCGTCGCGCTTGCCGGTGAGCACCGCCGGACGGGTCGGCCCGGTGAACGACATCGTCGTCGCGTCGGAGCCGACCGCCGACAGCCCGTCGAGGAGGTACTGCGGGTTGAACGCGATCGAGAAGGGCTCGCTCGTGTCGCCCTCCCAGCCGCACTCGATGCGCTCCGAGGCCTGCGCGTCGTCGGCGCCACCGGCCTCGAGCACCACGCCGTCGGCGCCGAACGACAGCCGGACCGGCGCGTTGCGCTGCGCGACGAGGGCGACGCGCTTGACGGCCTCGACGAAGGGCAGCGTGGTGATCTCGGCGCGCACCGAGCTCTCCGACGGCAGCAGCGAGCGGTACTTCGGGAACTCGCCCTCGAGCAGCCGCGACGTCGTGCGCTTGCGGTTGGCTCCGGCCCCGCCCTCGAACCCGATCATCCCCTCACCCGCACCGGTGCCCGCGCTCGACAGCGCGATCGTCACCTCGGAACCGCTGGTGAGCGCCTTCGCGGTCTCCGACAGGGTGCGGGCCGGGACCAGCGCGGTCGCGGACATGCCCGGCTGCTCCGGCTTCCACGGCAGGGTGCGGACCGCGAGGCGGTAGCGGTCGGTCGCGGCGAGGGTGAGCTCCTCGCCCTCGATCTCCAGGCGTACGCCGGTGAGGACCGGCAGCGTGTCGTCGCGGCCGGCGGCGAGCGCTACCTGGGCGACCGCGTCGGCGAACAGGTCGCTGTCGAGCGTGCCCGCCGTCGTCGGCATCGCCGGCAGCGAGGGGTAGTCCTCGACCGGCAGCGTCGGCAGCGTGAAGCGCGCGGCGCCGCAGGTGAGCACCACCCGGTTGCCCTCCAGGCGCAGGTCGACCGGCTGGGCCGGCAGCGCCCGGACGATGTCGGACAGCAGCCGCCCGGGCACGAGCACCCGGCCCGGCTCGGAGACGGTGACGTCGACGGTGACGCGGGAGCTCACCTCGTAGTCGAAGCCGCTCACCGACAGCCCGGACTCACCGGTCTCCAGCAGCAGGCCCAGCAGCACCTGCATCGGCGGGCGGGCCGGCAGGGAGCGGGCCGTCCAGACCACCGCGTCGGCGAGAGCATCGCGCTCGACCCTCAGATCCATGTCTGTGTGTGCCTCTCGGGAGTGCGTGCGCTGGAGCGGTCAGGTGCGGGCGGGTCAGTGTGCCCGATGGGCGGGAGTCCACAGGTCGGGGCCCCGCAACCCCCAGCAGGTTTTCCGGGAGAGAGATCTGGAGTCGTCGTGGTCGGGGTGTGCGCCGCTGTGGACATCGGGCGTCGTCGCAGGTCACGCGGCGTGGCGGCGTGTGAGGTCACTGTGGACCGCACCCCCGACAGCCGGTGGACGGCTGTGGACGGCCGGGCCGTTCCCCACCGCCGTCCCCGGGTCTCGGGATCTGTCCACACGGTTGTCCCCAAGCTGTGCAGAGATCGCGTGGCGCCCGTCACAGAGGGAGAGGGGGTCACTGGCGCGAGCGGGTCTTGATGCGGTTGGTCAGCTCGGCGACCTGGTTGTAGGTCGCGCGCCGCTCCGGCATCTGCCCGCGGATCTTGCGGTCGGCGTGGATGACCGTGGTGTGGTCGCGGCCGCCGAACATCTGCCCGATCTTGGGCAGCGACAGGTCGGTGAGCTCGCGGCAGAGGTACATCGCGATCTGGCGGGCCGTGACGAGCACCCGGGAGCGCGAGGAGCCGCAGAGGTCCTCCATCGTCAGCCCGAAGTACTCCGCCGTCGCCGCCATGATGGTCGCGCCGGTGATCTCCGGCCCGCCCTCGGCAGGGATGAGGTCCTTGAGCACGATCTCGGCCAGGCTCAGGTCGACCGGCTGGCGGTTGAGCGACGCGAAGGCCGTGACCCGGATCAGCGCGCCCTCGAGCTCGCGGATGTTGGTCGAGATCTTGCTGGCGATGAACTCCAGCACGTCCGGCGGCGCCGCGAGCCGGTCGGAGGCCGCCTTCTTGCGCAGGATGGCGATGCGGGTCTCGAGGTCGGGCGGCTGCACGTCGGTGATGAGGCCCCACTCGAAGCGGGTCCGCAGCCGGTCCTCCAGCGTGGAGAGCTGCTTGGGCGGCCGGTCGCTCGAGATGACGATCTGCTTGTTGGCGTTGTGGAGCGTGTTGAACGTGTGGAAGAACTCCTCCTGCGTCCGCTCCTTGTTCTCGAGGAACTGGATGTCGTCGACGAGCAGGACGTCGACGTCGCGGTAGCGCCGCTGGAAGGCCTGCGCCTTGTCGTCACGCAGGCTGTTGATGAAGTCGTTGGTGAACTCCTCCGAGCTCACGTAGCGCACCCGCGCCCCGCTGAAGAGGTTCTGCGCGTAGTGGCCGACCGCGTGCAGCAGGTGCGTCTTGCCCAGCCCCGACTCGCCGTAGACGAACAGCGGGTTGTAGGCCTTGGCCGGTGCCTCGGCGACTGCCACCGACGCGGCGTGCGCGAAGCGGTTGCTGGCCCCGATGACGAAGGTCTCGAAGGTGTACTTGGGGTTGAGGCGCGCCGGCTCGACCGCCTGCTTGCCCTGCCGGGCGCTGTCGCGGCCGGTGCCGGGCAGCGCGAGGCCGTCCTGCCGCGCGAACGCCGGGTCGCGATCGAGCTCGTACGACGCTTCCGTGGCCGCGAAGCTCGGCCGGGCTCCCTGCTCGCGGGCCGTCTCGTCGAGCACCCGCTCGGTCTCGGCGCGCTGCGCCTCACGAGCGTGGGCCCGGTCGCCCTCCGCGTCACCGCGCTCGCCGGCGCCCTCGTGCACATGGGTGGTGCCGGTCTCGTCGAGCGGCTGGACGAGCACGTCGAGGCGCACGTCGCGTCCGAGCGCGGCCGACAGGGCCCCGACGAGCAGGGGGCGCAGCCGGGTCTCGAGGACGTCCTTGACGAAGTCGTTGGGTGTGGCGACGAGCACGGTGTCACCCACCAGACCCACCGGGCGGCTCTGGTCGAGCCAGGCGCGGTGCGACGGTGACAGCGCTCCGTCGGCGAGCCCGGCCAGCGCCCGGTTCCACACCGATTCGAGCGACTCGGGTGACTCGCCGGTCCCGGACTGGCTCCCCGCGGGGTCCGGCAGGTCGTCCACGCGCAGCGCGTCGTCCAGGCCGGTGTCGAGCTCGGTCACGCGGGGTCCTCGCAGGTCAGGGGTGCAGCAGGGGCAGATCACGGGCGGGTCAGGAGTGAGGTCAGCGGTGGGTCCGGCGGCTGCGACGTCCCTCGTCCACACCGCTGTCCACAGGCTGTGGAACGCCCAGGAAGCACCGACCCGGACGCGCGCCATCGAGCGTCCCCGAAGGTGATCACGAGCGGGCTCGCGGGGCGGGCGGGACGTGCGGTGGGCCGGCGCCCGGGACGTGGAGCAGATCCCGGTCGGGTGGAGCGGCCCGTGAGCCGGAGGCTCACGGGGAGGTCGTGCTCGCCGAGCGGTGGCGCGGGGAAGGCCGGCGCGGGCAAACTAACAGCCGGTCCACGGCCCCGCAAGGGTTGTCCACAGGCTGAACCCCGGTTGTGCGGCGTGTCGCAGCCCGAGTGTTTGACCGGCTGCGACGCGGTCCGTACCTTAGGAAGGTCTGTGCCCGCGCAGGCAGCCGTCCGCACCTCGTGGCCAGCACAGACCGCACGATCCACAGACCCCCGGAGAGCCCCGCCGTGAGCAAGCGCACCTTCCAGCCGAACAACCGCCGTCGCGCCAAGACCCACGGCTTCCGGCTGCGCATGCAGACCCGCGCCGGACGCGCGATCCTCGCTGCGCGCCGCCGCAAGGGTCGCAGCGAGCTCTCCGCCTGAGGCTCCTGCCCAGCCTGCACGACCGACGTCCCGCACGACCCGACCGTCCGGAGGTGCGGGTGCTGCCTCCCGCCCACCGGGTGCGCTCCTCGCAGGAGTTCAGCGCTGTGCTGCGCCACGGCGTTCGGGGCAGCGTCCGCAGCAGTGTCTCGGCAGGCGCGCAGCCGCTGCTCACCGTGCACCTGTTGCCGGCCGACGATGGTGCTGCCCGCCCTGCCGCCGCCCCCGCGCGGGCAGGGCTCGTGGTGAGCAAGGCCGTCGGCGGGTCCGTCGTGCGGCACCGCACCTCCCGCCGGCTCCGGCACCTGCTCGCGCCGCACCTCATCGGCCCCGACGCCGACGTCCCGCCCGGCACCACCCTGGTCGTGCGGGCCGCGCCCGCTGCGGGCAGCGCCGACAGCGCGGCGCTTCGGGAGGCGCTCGACGGCGCCCTGCGCGTCGCACTCGAGCGGGCCGGCCGTGCGGGAGCAGACCGATGAGCCCGCTGGCCCGGGTCCTGCGCGCGCTGGTCTCGGCGTACCGCCTGGTCTCCCGGCTGCTGCCCGGCCGCTGCCGCTTCGCTCCGACCTGCAGCGCCTACGCGCTCGAGGCCCTCGCCGTCCACGGCGCCGGTCGCGGCTCGTGGCTCGCGCTGCGGCGGATCGGCCGCTGCCACCCCTTCCACCCCGGCGGGCACGACCCGGTCCCTCCCGCTCGTCAGACCTCGGGGACGATCGTCTCGCCCCTCGACACCGCACCTGGAGCCCGTCCCGTGAGCACCTCATGAGCATCGACTTCCTCGCCACCCCGGTCGCCTTCATCCTCAAGGCGATCCACTCGGGGTTGTCGACGTTCCTCATCGAGGGCAGCGGCCCGGCGTGGGGTCTGTCGATCGTGCTGCTGACGGTGTGCGTGCGGCTCGCGCTGTTCCCGCTGTTCGTCAAGCAGATCAAGAGCCAGCGCCGGATGCAGCAGATCGCTCCGCTGGTCAAGGAGCTGCAGAAGAAGCACAAGGGCGACCGCGAGACGCTCAACGTCGAGATGATGAAGCTCTACAAGGAGCACAACGCCAACCCGATCTCGGGCTGCCTGCCCTTGCTCGTACAGCTGCCGATCTTCTTCGCGCTGTTCAGCGTCATCAACAACTTCGGGCCCGGCAAGAGCCCCAAGTTCGGCCTCACCTCCGAGGACCTCGAGAAGGGCGGCCTCGCGCAGGTCTTCGGCGCGCCGATCGCCGCCAACTTCCGCTCGAGCGTCGAGCAGATCACCACCCTGCAGGGCAACGTCACGACGGTGCGCATCGTCGCGATCGTCATGATCGTGGCGATGGGCGCGTCGACGTTCTGGACGCAGCGGCAGATGATGGCGCGGGCCGGCGCGGTCACCGACCCGCAGCAGGTCATGGTCCAGAAGGTCCTGCTCTACGTCCTGCCGCTGTCCTTCGCGGTCTCCGGCGTGATCTTCCCGATCGGTGTCCTCCTCTACTGGCTCACGACCAACCTCTGGTCGATGGGCCAGCAGCACTTCGTCATCAAGCGGATGCCGCCGATCGTGCCGGGCAAGCCGGGCGCCGCAGGCGGCGCCACTGGCGGCAAGGACAAGGGACCCAAGAGCGGCGGCGCCGCGAAGGACCCGAAGAAGAAGGGTCCCGAGACGGGCTCGACCGACGAGGGCGACGACGGCACCGGGACCGCGCCGACCGCCCACGCGACCGGCACGGCTGTGCTCGCGCAGCGCCAGGTCGCACCGCGCCGGCAGGCCGGCAGCAAGAAGAACAAGAAGAACGCCCGCCGCGGCGGACGTCGCTAGCACCGCTAGCCCACCAGCCCCCGGGAGCACCGCTCCCACCCGTACGGCGCCACCCCACGGCGCGAGACCTTGGAGAACCCCGTGACCGAGACCGACACCGCAACCCCGGCAGCCGAGGACGTTGCTCCCGGCGACCTGCTCGTCCAGGAGGGCGACATCGCCGGCGACTACCTCGAGCGACTGCTCGACATCGCCGACGTCGACGGTGACATCGACATGGACGTCGAGGGCGAGCGCGCCGTCGTCGCGATCGTCGGCGACGGCCTCGACGCCCTCGTCGGCACGCACGGCCAGGTCCTCGACGCGCTGCAGGAGCTCACCCGCCTCGCGGTCGTCCAGCAGACCGGTGTCCGCTCGCGGCTCATGCTCGACATCGGCGGCTGGCGGGCGGGCCGCAAGGCCGAGCTCACCGAGGTCGGCACCCGGGCCGCCCAGCGCGTCCTCGACGGCGGTGAGGCCGTCCGCCTCGCCCCGATGACGCCGTTCGAGCGCAAGATCGTCCATGACGCGGTCGCGGCGGTGGCGGGCGTCCACAGCGAGAGCGACGGCGTCGAGCCCGAGCGTCGCGTCGTCGTCCTGCCCGGCGACTAGCCCGTGACGGCACCCGCCCCCGAGCTCGCTCCCCCTCCGGCCCCGCCGGAGTCGGCGCGCGAGGTCTTCGGCGACCGGCTGCCGCTGCTCGAGTCCTACTGCGCGCTGCTCGCCGGCCCCGGTGTCGAGCGCGGGCTGCTCGGCCCGCGCGAGGCACCGCGGCTGTGGGAGCGCCACCTGCTCAACTGCGTCGGCGTCGCAGCCCTCGTCGAGGAGGGCTCCACCCTGCTCGACCTCGGCTCGGGCGCGGGCCTGCCCGGTCTGGTCGTCGCCTGCGCGCGCCCCGACCTCACGGTGGTCCTCGCCGAGCCGCTGCTGCGGCGCGCGACCTTCCTCACCGAGGCCGTCGAGCAGCTCGGCCTGCGCACGGTCGTCGTCCGGCGGGCCCGCGCGGAGGAGCTGGCCGGCCTCGTCGAGGTCGACGCGGTCACCGCCCGCGCGGTCGCGCCGCTGGACAAGCTCGGCCGCTGGTCGATGCCGCTGCTGCGCCGGGGCGGCCGGCTGCTCGCCCTCAAGGGCACCAGTGCCCAGGAGGAGCTCGACGTCGCGATGACGGCGCTGCGCTCCGCCGGTGCGATCGCCGCCGAGGTCGTCGAGGTCGGTGAGGAGCGGCTCGACACCGCAGCCCGCGTCGTCGTCGTCACCCGCGGCGACCGCCCCGGTCCCAAGCCGCCCAAGGCCGCCCGCCCCGCCCGCTCCTCACGCACTCCCCGGAGGACGCCGCGATGACGCACCCGACCGACCCGCACGACCCCCGCACCCAGCTCGACCCGTGGACGGACCCGTCCCCCGCGACTGCGTCGCCCCCTGCGCCCGGACCGGAGACGTCCACCTCGACCGTGTGGAGCGCGCCGGACGCCATCGATGCGGGACGTCCGGGGCAGGCCACGAAGGTGGAAGCCCTCGGTCCGGATACCGGTCAGGGTGCCAGCCCGCCTGCCCCGCCGCTGCCGGTCGAGGACGAGGCGGTCAGCCGGATCCGGGCCGCGCTCGAGGACGGCGACACTCCGATCGCCGCCGCCGCGGCCGCGGCCGTGCAGGTGCTCAACCCCAGCGGCAGCGACGACTTCCCGCGCCCCACGACCCGGCGGGTCATCACGATCGCCAACCAGAAGGGCGGCGTCGGCAAGACGACGAGCACCGTCAACCTCGGCGTCGCGCTGGCGCTGCACGGCATGAACGTCCTCGTCATCGACCTCGACCCGCAGGGCAACGCCTCCACCGGCCTCGGCGTCCCTCACCACGCGGGCGTGCCCAACGTCTACGACGTCCTCATCGAGGGCACCGCGATCGCGGACGTCGCGCAGCCGGCTGCCGGCGTACCCCGTCTGATGTGCGTGCCCGCCACCATCGACCTCGCGGGTGCCGAGATCGAGCTGGTGTCGGTCGTCGCGCGCGAGTCGCGGCTCAAGCGCGCGATCGATGCCTACTGCGAGGACCAGGGCAAGGACGTCGACTACGTCCTCGTCGACTGCCCGCCGTCGCTGGGCCTGCTCACCCTCAACGCCATGGTCGCGACCGGCGAGGTCCTCATCCCGATCCAGTGCGAGTACTACGCGCTCGAGGGCCTCGGCCAGCTGCTCAAGACCATCGAGCTGGTGCGCGCCAACCTCAACCCGAGCCTCGAGGTCAGCACGATCCTGCTCACGATGTACGACGCCCGCACGCGGCTGGCGGAGCAGGTGGCCGAGGAGGTGCGCTCGCACTTCGGGTCGACCGTGCTCGACACTGCCGTCCCCCGCTCGGTGCGGGTGTCCGAGGCGCCCGGCTACGGCCAGTCGGTCGTCACCTACGACGCGGGCTCGCGCGGGGCGAAGGCCTACCTCGACGCCGCCCGCGAGATCGCCACCCGAGGAGTCACCGCATGAACCAGCGCGTCGGAGGTCTCGGCCGCGGGCTCGGTGCCCTCATCCCGACGGGCACCCCCACAGCAGGTACGCCGGAGTCGGTCCCCGGCGCTCCCGTCAACGGTCTCGCTCCGGTCGCCGGGGCCCGCTTCGCGGAGATCCCGCTCGACCAGGTGCAGCCCAACCGGGTGCAGCCGCGCACCGTCTTCGACGCCGAGGCGCTACAGGAGCTCGTGGACTCGATCCGCGAGGTCGGCCTGCTGCAGCCCGTCGTGGTGCGGACCCTCGGCCCGGGCTCCTACGAGCTCGTCATGGGCGAGCGCCGGCTGCGCGCCCATCGCGAGCTCGGGCTCGCGACGATCCCGGCGATCGTGCGCGACACCACCGACGACGACCTGCTGCGCGACGCGCTGCTCGAGAACCTCCACCGGTCGCAGCTCAACCCGCTCGAGGAGGGCGCGGCGTACCAGCAGCTGCTCGCCGACTTCGGCTGCACGCAGGAGGAGCTCGCCCGCCGCATCGGCCGGTCCCGCCCGCAGATCTCCAACACGATCCGGCTGTTGCAGCTGCCCCCGACCGTGCAGAACAAGGTGGCCGCCGGGGTGCTGTCGGCCGGACACGCCCGCGCGATCCTCGGCCTCGACTCCCCGGCGGCTCAGGAGGCGATGGCTCACCGCGTCATCGCCGAGGGCCTGTCGGTGCGGTCCACCGAGGAGCTCGTGTCGCTGGCCGCCCACGACGGGCCGGCCCGCAAGGAGCGGGCGCCGCGGGCGAAGGCGCCGCTGCCGGCAGCCGTCGCCGAGGTCGCCGACCGCCTGGGTGATCGTCTCGAGACGCGCGTGCGCGTCGAGCTGTCCGGCAAGGGCGCCCGCGCGAAGGGCCGCCTCGTCGTCGAGTTCGCCGGTGAGGCCGACCTTGCCCGCATCGTCGCTGCCATGGAGCCCCCGCACCAGTAACCGAGCCCGCCGCTCGGGCCACCCGCGGTCCCGCCCGGCCCCGCCCGGCCCCGCCCCTCGCCCCTCGCCCCGACACCCCGGCGTCCGCCCCGTGCCTATTGGGTGGGTTTTCTCGGCGTGTCCTGGGGCGACACGCCGAGGAAAGCCACCCAATCCCGGGGGGGGGGGGCGGTCCCTGGCGAGGGCGTCGCGAGGGCGAGGGCGCGGGGCGGGGCGGCGGGCGGGTGGGCCGGCGGCCGGTTAGCGGGTGGCGGCTATCGACAGCAGGTCGCGCAGGACGTCGCCGAAGGACAGGTCGGCGGCTTCGACGGCCATCGGGAGCAGCGACGTCTCGGTCATGCCGGGTGCGACGTTGACCTCGAGCAGCTGGACCGTGCCGTCCTCGGCGACGATGAGGTCGGCGCGCGACAGGTCACGCAGCCCGAGGGCGGAGTGCGCGGCGACCGCCACGCGCGCGACCTCGGCGGCAGCAGCATCCGACAGACCCGCCGGTGTCGTGAACTCCGTCGCGCCGGCGGTGTAGCGGGCGGCGTAGTCGTAGACCCCCGACAGCGGCCGGATCTCCACCGCAGGGAGCGCGACCGGCCCGGACCCGGTGTCCAGCACCGACACCGCGACCTCGGTGCCGACGACGAAGCGCTCGACCAGCGCGGCCTCGCCGTAGGAGAAGCACGAGACCATCGCGGCGGGCAGGTCGGCGCTCTTGTCGACGACCGTGCACCCGAGCGCGGAGCCCCCGCGCGCGGGCTTGACCATGAGCGGCAGGCCGAGGCGCGCCTCGAGCAGCGAGAGCACCGCGCCGGCGCCGAGCTCGCGGAACGACGCGTGCGGCAGCGTCACCGACTCCGGCGTCGTCAGCCCGGCGCGCGCGAAGGCCGCTTTCGCGGTCGGTTTGTCCCAGGAGGCGCGGCAGGCAGCGGGCCCCGACCCGACGTAGCGGACGCCGGCCAGGTCGAGGACCTCGCGCAGCGCGCCGTCCTCGCCCGCACCGCCGTGCAGGGCGACGAGCACGGCGTCGTACGACGACCCGGCGAGGTGGTCGAGCAGGCCGGCGTCGGCGTCACGGACCTCGACGTCCACGCCGGCCGTGCGCAGGGCATCGGCGACGCGGCGGCCGGAGCGCAGCGAGACGTCGCGCTCGTGGGAGAGCCCGCCGGCGAGGACGAGGGCCTTCACAGCATGTCCGGGGCGGGGGTGTCGGCACCGTGCGGGCGCGCCAGCTGGGTCACGGGACCGAAGGTGGACAGCAGCTCGAGCTCCTCCGCGACAACGCCGCCGAGGCGGCGCACCCCCTCCCGGATCCGCTCCGGCTCGGGGAAGCAGTAGGACAGCCGCAGGTCGCGGCGGCCCTGACCGTCGGCGTAGAAGCCGATGCCGGGGACGTAGGCGACGCGGGCGGTGATGGCCCGCGGCTGCATGACCTTGGAGTCCAGGCCCTCCGGCAGCGTGGTCCACACGTAAAAGCCGCCCGCCGGGTGCGTCCACGTCGTACCCGGTGGCATCTGGCGCTCGAGCTCGTCGAGCATCGCGTCGCGGCGCTCGCGGTAGATGTCTTTGAAGACCTCCACCTGGTGGCGCCAGTCGTGGTTGACGAGGTAGTCGACGACGACCATCTGGTTGAGCGCGGGCGGGCACAGCACCGAGGCCTCGGCGGCGAGCACGAGCTTCTCGCGCACGGCGTGCGGCGCGAGCACCCAGCCGACCCGCAGGCCGGGCGCGAAGGTCTTCGAGAACGACCCGAGGTAGACGACGTCGTCCTCGCCCCCGCGGGCCCGGATCGCCGGCACCGGAGGCCCGTCGAAGCCGAGCAGCCCGTAGGGGTTGTCCTCCAGCACGAGCAACCCTGCGGCCCGGCAGATCTCGAGGACCTCGGTGCGGCGCGCGTCGGACAGCGACGTGCCGGCGGGGTTGTGGAAGTTGGGGATCGTGTAGAGGAACTTCGCGCGCGACCCGACCCGGGCCACCGCCTCGCGCAGCGCCTCCGGCACCAGTCCGTGCTCGTCCATCGCGACGTGCACCACCTCGGCCTGGTACGCCGCGAACGTCCCGAGGGCGCCGACGTAGGACGGCGCCTCGGCCAGGACCACGTCGCCGGGGTCGCAGAAGATGCGGGTGACCAGGTCGAGCGCCTGCTGCGAGCCGACGGTGACGACGACGTCGTCGGGGCTGGCCTGCACCCCCTCGAGCGACATGACCTCGCAGATCAGCTCGCGCAGGGCCGGGTCGCCCTGGCCCGAGCCGTACTGCAGCGCGGCGGCGCCGCGCGCCCCCATGAGGTCCGACATGAGCTTGCCGACCTGCTCGAGCGGCAGCGCGGAGGTGAAGGGCATCCCGCCGGCGAGCGACACGACCTCGGGACGCGACGCGACGGCGAACAGCGCCCGGATCTCGCTCGCCGTCATCCCGGCGGTGCGGGCGGCGTAGCGGCCGGTGAACGCGTCGAGCGTGGTCCCCGTCTGCCGCAGCGCCTCATCCATGTCACGACGGTACACACGGCGTCTTCCCGGTTGTCGACCTCGCGGTTACCCTCGACGCGTGGCTCTTCCCCGGCCCGGTGGCCAGGCCGTCCGACGAGTGTCGACCCGCCTGTCGATCGGCCTCGTCCTCGGTGCCGTCGGCGGCTGGCTCGCCGGGCTCCTGAAGGCTCCTCGCAGGCAGACGCAGAAGGACGCCCCGTGAGCCGCCGCACCGTCAGCATCACGCTCGACAACCTCGACGACCTGCCGCGCACGTGCCGCGACTGCGTCTTCTGGGAGCTCGACCCGCTCGGCCAGGAGCGGGCCGTCGAGGCCGGCGACACCGCCTTCGAGAAGGAGTCGTGGGTCTCCGCGACGCTGCTCGAGTGGGGCTCCTGCGGCAAGGTCGTCTACGTCGACGGCGTCCCGGCCGGCTACATCATGTTCGCGCCGCCGATGTACGTCCCCCGCTCCGTCGCCTTCCCCACCTCCCCGGTCAGCGCCGACGCGGTCGTGCTCATGACCGGCCACGTCCTGCCCGACTTCCAGGGCGGTGGCATCGGCCGGATGCTCCTGCAGGCGGTGGCCAAGGACCTCGTACGCCGGGGCGTGCGCGCCATCGAGGCCTTCGGTGACGAGCAGGGCGAGGCCGGTGCGTGCCTGCTGCCGGCGCAGGGCCTGCGCGCCGTCGGCTTCAAGACCGTGCGGCCGCACCACCGCTACCCGCGGCTGCGGCTCGAGCTGAAGACGGCCGTCTCCTGGCGCGAGGACGTCGAGGTGGCGCTGGAGCGGTTGCTCGGCTCCATGTCGCCCGACCCCGTGCTGCGTCCGGTCTGAGCAGGCCCCGCTTGCGGTCGGGCACGGGTACGCCGCAGAGTCAGTCACCGTGACGGCCCGTCGGAGCAGGGACGAGCCCGGTCCGGCCGCTCCGGTCGTGACCGTGCTCGACGGCGCGGGCCGGCCCGTCGGCGAGCTGCTCGCCGGCCTGCCCGACCGTCCCCCGCCGACCGACCGTGGCGCCCGCCGTCTCGCGGCCGTCTCGCTCGCGCTCGTGCTCGCCGGGATCGCCGCCGTCCCGGACCTGCGCCGCAGCGCCGAGCGCGAGGCGCAGCTCGCCGACGTCGTGGAGGTGTCGGCGTCGCTGGTGTCGCAGGTCGGCGTCGGTGAGGCGGGAGGGGTGGTGCTCGACCTCGGCCTCGAGGTCCGCAACACCGGCCCGCGGGTGGTGCGGCTGCGCGATGCCGCGCTCACGCCGGGGTTCGTCACGTCACGGGTCGAGCCGCGGCTGCGGCGTACGTCGCTCCCCCCTGGAGGGACCGCGCGCGTCGACGTTCGGGTCACCCCGTCGTGCGCCTCCGCGGAGGGGCTCGCCGCTCTTGAGGTCGACCGCGAGCTGGGCCTGACGGCGGCCGCGGCGAGCGGCCGGGAGCGCCGGGTCGCCGTCGCCGTGCGCGACGTGCTCGACCGGCTGGTGCGCGGTGCCTGCCGACGGCAGCCGGTCACCGAGTCGCTGGTGCTGTCGGCCGGCGACGCCGCCCTGGTCGGCGGGCGGTTGTCGTTCACCATGGGGATCGCGCGCGACACCCTGCAGGGCGGCACGCTGGTCGGTGTCGAGGCGCGCGGACTGAAGGTGAGCGCGCCCGTGCTGCCGCTGCTGCTGCCGCTGCTCGGGCGGGACGAGGTCGCCGAGGTGCCGGTGGTCGTGGAGATCGCCGACTGCACGCAGCTGCGGCTCAACCCGCGCGGTTACCTGCTGGTGCTAGGGCTGCGGGTCGCCGACGGTGCCGGGCGGCGCAGCACGGTCTTCACCGGGATCGGTGACGACCGCACCCCGCTCAACCGGCTCGGGGCGGGGCTGCTCGCCCGCGGGTGCGGCTTCGACCCACTGTTCCGGACGGCATGACCACGTCGTCGGGGGACGCGCCTGGTCCTCCGGTGACCGTCACCCGCCCCGACGTCGACGGGCGTCCCGTCGAGTTGCTCGAGCTGGGGCCGGAGGAGCAGCGCGAGCTGCCCCGCTGGGCCCGCAGGGTCCTCGCGGGTGGGGTCGCGGCGGCGCTGGTGCTCGCCGTGGGCACCGAGGTGGCGGACCGCGTCGAGCAGCACCGGCTCGAGCAGCGGCAGGCCGACGCGCTGGACCTTCGACCCGGCGAGGGCAGCGGCGGTCCTCTCGACGGGCAGGTGACGCTGTCGGTCGGGCTTCGCAACGACGGCCCGCGCGCGGTGCGGTTGCGCGACCCGCGGCTCACTGCCGAGGGCCTCGAGGGCGACGTCTCGGTGACCGCGCCCGAGGTCGTCGCGGCCGGCGCGCAAGCCTCGCTGTCGGCGACGTTCGACGCGGTGTGCCCGGCGCCGGACCTCACGACGAGCCGGGTGTCCATGTCGGTCACCGCCATCGCCGACAGCGGGCGCGAGCAGCGCGTCGAGCTCGAGGTCACCAGCCTGCAGGCTCTGCTCGAGGCCGCCTGCCGCCGACCACGCCCCGCCGACGACCTGCTCGTCGAGGTCGGGTCGGTCCGACGCGACGGTGACGCGCTGCGGGTGGCCCTCGTCCTGTCCACAGGTTCCGGTGACGAGGGCGAGCTGGTGGCGGTGTCCTCGCGGGCCTTCGCGGTGGGCGGCTTCGACGGCCCGGTCAGGGTGCTCGGCGCCGGAAGCACCGGGATCGAGCTGGTGCTGTCGCGCCCGGTCTGCGGGGCCGTCGAGCGGCTGCCGGGCGGGGTGCGGGTGCCGGTCGCGCTCGCCGTGCGCGCCGTCTCCGACCGCTCGGGTGCCGGTGACGGCCAGGGCCCGCGCTTCGACGGCCGTCAGCCCGACCTCGACGCCGCGGGTGCCGCGGGGGTGGTCGCCGACCGGGACCTCGCCGTCGACGCCGGCGTGGTGGGTGGTGAGCTGGCCCGCCTCGCCGCCGCGCTCGTGACCGACACCTGTCCCTGAGCGCGACTGCCTGCGAGGCGCCGACCCGCCGTGCGTCGACGTGATCCCGTCGTCCCGCTTGCCCTGAGGGGTCAGGCGAAGCTGGGCAGTCGCAGCACGCCGGTCGTCGGGTCGAGGTCGGGCGGCAGGTAGAGCCGCTGCACCGCCACGAGCACGGCCTCGGCGACGGTGTCGCGGAAGGCCGGGTCGGCCAGACGCGCCGCGTCACCCGGGTGCGTGACGTGACCGAGCTCGAGCCGCACCGTGGGCATTGAGGTGAGCCGCAGCAGCTCCCAGGTCTTGGCGTGGACCCGGCAGTCCAGCAGGTCGGTGCGCGCGACGACCTCGCGCTGCACCAGCGACGCGAGCTGCTCGCCAACGGTGGAGGTGACGCCGCTGCCGGTCCCGAAGTGGTACGCCGCGACGCCGTTGCAGCGCGCCGAGACGGCGCGGTCGACGTGCAGCGACAGCACCAGGTCGGCGTCGACCTCGTTGGCGAAGGCGGCCCGGTCGGCCTCGGACCGCCACTGGTCCGGACCGCGCGACAGCATGACCCGCACGCCCACGGCCGCGAGCCGACCCTCGAGCCGGGAGGCGAGGTCCTGGACGATCGCGGCCTCCTCGAGGCCGTGGCCGGTCGCGCCCCTATCGGCCCCGCCGTGACCGGGGTCGACGACGACGACCTTGCCGGCGAGCGAGGCCCCGGAGCGGTGCAGCGCCTCGGTCTCGCGCAGGGCCTGCGGGCGGCCGCCGACGACGAGCCTGCCGAGCTTGCGAAGCGCGTCGAGCGTCGCCGGCCCGCAGGTGCCGTCGGGGACGAGCCCGAACTCGCGCTGGAACCCCTTCAGAGCGGCCTCGGTGCGCCAGCCGAAGACGCCGTCGACCCGACCCGCGTCGAAGCCGAGCTCGAGCAGCCGCTCCTGCAGGGTCGCGACGTCGTCGCCGTGCAGCATGTTCGTCGCGTGCGACAGCAGCCGGTCGCCGAGCGACCAGCGCGCCGCGTGCAGCGCCTTCCAGGTCTCGGCGCCGATGACGCCGTCGACCGACAGGCCGCGGCGCTGCTGGAACTCCCGCACCGCCCGGTCGGTCACCTCGTCGAAGACCGTCCCCGCTGGTGCGGAGAGCAGGCCCAGGGCGGTGAGCAGCGCCTGCGCCTCGGCGACCGCCGGGCCGTCGTCACCGCGCCGGAACACCTGGCGGGACGGGGACACGTGGGGCCTCTCGGACGGGTTCGCTGGGGACGGCCAACCCTACAGAGCGGGGCACCTCCGGCGCACTGGCTCTGACGCCAGGAGCCGGCCACCCCGTGCGGGCGGCCGGCTCCGGGGAGCGCGGGAGGCGCTAGAGGAAGGACTCGAGGTCACGCAGGATCGCGGCCTTGGGCTTCGCGCCGACGATCGACTTCACGAGCTTGCCGCCCTGGAAGACCGCCATCGTCGGGATGCTCATGATCTGGTAGTCGCGGGCCGCACCGGGGTTCTCGTCGATGTTGAGCTTCGCGACGGTGATCTTGTCGGCGTTCTCGCCGGCGATCTCCTCGAGGACGGGCGCGACCATCTTGCAGGGGCCGCACCACTCGGCCCAGAAGTCCACGAGGACGGGCTTGTCGCTCTGCAGCACGTCGGCGGCGAAGGTCGCGTCCGTGACGGTCTTGGTGTTGGCGCCCACTGCGGGTCTCCTCGGGTTCAGGTCGGTACCGGGTTGAACAGGTCGGCTGGCTGCGATGTTCCGGTGGGACGTGCTACTCGCCGTGCTCGGCGAGCCACTTCTCCGCGTCGAGAGCGGCGGCGCACCCGCTGCCGGCAGCGGTGATCGCCTGGCGGTAGGTGTGGTCGACGAGGTCGCCTGCGGCGAAGACGCCGTCGAGGTTGGTGCGGGTCGAGTGCAGGTCGTGCTTGACGACGTAGCCCTCCGCGTCGAGCTCGACCTGGCCCTTGACGAGCTCGCTGCGCGGGTCGTGGCCGATCGCGATGAACAGCCCCGTGACCGGCAGCACCGACTCCTCGCCGGTCTTGAGGTTGCGCAGGCTCACCGACTCGAGCTTGCCGTGGCCGTTGGCGGAGGTGACCTCGCTGTCCCAGGCGTAGCGGATCTTGTCGTTCGCGAACGCCCGCTCCTGCATGATCTTCGAGGCGCGCAAGCTGTCGCGGCGGTGCACGAGGGTGACGCTGCGGGCGAAGCGGGTGAGGAAGGTCGCCTCCTCGAGCGCGCTGTCGCCGCCACCGACGACGGCGATGTCCTGGTCGCGGAAGAAGAAGCCGTCGCAGGTCGCGCACCAGCTGACGCCGTGGCCGGACAGCTCTTTCTCGCCGGGCACGCCGAGCTCGCGGTAGGCGCTGCCCATGGCGAGCACGACGGTGTCGGCGAAGTAGGAGTCGGCGCCGACGTCGACCCGCTTCGGCGTCGCGGTCAGGTCGAGCGCGGTCGCGTCGTCTGTGACGAACTCGGCACCGAAGCGCTCGGCTTGCTTGCGCAGCATGTCCA
Source organism: Mycobacteriales bacterium (assembly GCA_030697205.1). NCBI lineage: Bacteria > Bacillati > Actinomycetota > Actinomycetes > Mycobacteriales > Mycobacteriales bacterium. Next base: position 77,656 of record JAUYQP010000052.1, on the reverse strand, counting down.
TGAGCTCCGGGCCCATGACGCCGTCGGGGAAGCCCGGGAAGTTCTCCACGTCGGTGGTGTTCATCAGCGCGCCGCCGGCGGTGACAGCGCCCTCGAAGACGAGCGGCTGCAGGCCGGCGCGGGCGAGGTAGATGGCGGCGGTGTAGCCCGACGGGCCGGAGCCGACGACGATGCTCTTGCGGGTCTCGCTCACGGGGTCCTCTTCGACAGGTGCGGGCTGACGGGTGCGGGCTGCGGGTGCCCTCTGGTCGCAACGCCGACTGTAGTGACCGGCGTTCCCCACCCGGGATGACAGGCTGGGGTGGTGACCTCACGCTGTGCCGTCCACCCCGGACGACCCGCCTCCGACAGCTGCCCGGTGTGTGCGCGGCCGCGCTGCCGCGCCGACGCGCAGCTCTCGCCCGGCGGCGGCTGCGTCGCCTGCCGCGGCGACCTCGCCGCCCCGCCGACGCCGCCGCTCCCGCCCGACGGCGAGCGCCTGGTCCGAGCCGCGCTCGCGGCGACCGTCGCGGCGCTGGCCGGCGGTGTCGTGGCCTCGGAGTACGTCGAGGCTCCCTACTTCGCCTACCTCGCCCCGCTCATCGTCGGCCTGCTCGTCGCCGCGGCCGCGACCCGGGCGGCCCGCACCGACGGGACCGGGCTGCTCGGCGGTCGGGTCCGCGCGATCTCGATCGCGTACGCCCTGGTCGGCTGCGCCTTCGGCTTCCTCACCCAGCCGGGCACGCCGTCGCCCTTCGACGACCTCGGCGGCAAGCTCCTGCCCTACCTGTGCTCCGTCGCCGGAGCGGTGCTGTGGTGTCTGCCCCCTCGACGGGTGCCCGCCCCTGTCGACTGACACCAGGGCGTACGCCGGGAGGCGTCAGCTCGGCCGGTCGACCCGTTGGAAGAACAGCAGCTGCTCGTCGGCCTGCGCGCAGCCGGCGCCCACAACGAAGACGTCGACCTTGTCGCTGCGCTGCGGCACCGGCAGCAGCACCAGCAGCGCCGGCTTGCCGCTGAACGTGCCGTAGTCCAGGGCGAGTGGTTGGACGCTGTCGTCGTCGGGAGGAAGCAGGGCGGCGAGGCACGCCGCGAGGCCGGGGGTCGTGCGCAGTGCCGCGAGCGGGTCGACCGTCACGGGCCGCGCCGCGGGCACCTGGGCCTGGCCCCGCGCGGTCGACTCGCTCGTGCCGCCGGTGGTCCCGCCGCCGGTCGTGCCGCTGCTGGTCGTCCCGCTGTCGGTGGCCGCGCCGGGCGCGCTGAGCGGAGCGGAGGCCGTGACCGGAGGGGCCGCGTGCCGCGGCACCTGACCGGTCAGTAGGCCGGGTACGGCGCTCGCGAGGTTGGCCTCGGTGTAGGCGTTGCCGCTGTCGTTGCGGACCAGGTCGCGCCCGCCGACCTCGCCTGCGCCGGTCATGGCGGTCGCGGCCTCGTCGGCGCTGTCGCCCGCACCGAGCGGCAGGGTCTGGGCGGCGAGCAGGCCGCCGCCGGTGAGGACCACCGCGGCGGCCGCCGCCGGCAGCCAGCGCCGAGGTCCACGGGGGGCGCGGCCCTCGAGCGTGGGCAGCGTCGTCACGGTGGCCTGTCCGGAAGCGGCCGAATCGAGCCCGCGGTCGGGCTCTGCGTCGAGGACGGCCTCGCGCAGGGCGGCGTCGATGCGGGCTGCGAGGTCGTCGGGCGGTGCGGGCACGGGCAGCGCGCCCAGGGCCGCGGTGACGACCGCGCTCGCGGCCTCGAGCTCCGCCACGACGGCGGCGCAGGTCGCGCAGTCCGGTGCCGCGGTCTCGCCGGCCAGGACGTCGGCGATCTCGTCGAGGTCGCGCTCGGGGTCGAGGTGGTCGTGCGGGGCAGTCACGGGCGGCCACCTCCTTCGCGGTCGTCGGTCGGGCTGCCGGGTGGGCTCGCCACAGGTGGGACGGGAACGACAGCGGGTTGGTTCCGCAGGTGGCCCAGGGCGAGGGCGAGGCGCGCGCGGCCCCGCGAGCAGCGGCTCTTCACGGTGCCGGTCGGGACGCCGAGGACCCTGGCGGCCTCCTCGACCGGCAGGCCCTGCACGTCGACGAGCACGATCGCGGCCCGCTGGTCCTCGGGCAGCGCCGCGAGCGCGGCCTCGATCTCGACAGCGGTCTCGCGCCGACCGATCGGGTCGTCGGGGTCGACCGGCTCGCCGGGCCCGGACTCGGGCAGCGCCGTCGTGGGCCGGGCCTTCGCGCGGCGGAGCCGGTCGAGGCAGGCGTTGACGACGACGCGGTGCAGCCAGGTCGTCACGCGGGCCTCGCCGCGATAGCTCGCCGCGGCGCGATAGGCGGACAGCAGCGCGTCCTGCAGCGCGTCCGCGGCCTCCTCGCGGTCCGACATCGTGCGCAGCGCCACGGCGTAGAGCCGGTCGCGGTGGCGCGCGACGAGCCGACCGAACGCGTCCGGGTCCCCCGCGAGGTGCGCGGCGACGAGCGCGCGGTCCTGCGCGTCCCCGTCGGACGGGTCGTCGGGCCCTGCGTCGGGCACGCTGCCCCCGTCCTCCGTCACGGCGCGAACCTAGCGCCGCGCCGGCCTGCTGCGCGGCAGGTCAGCCCCGTGGACTCGACGTGGTCGGCACACGTCGCCGACGGGCCTTGCTGCACTGCACGCACTCACCGTGCACTGCACGGACGCGAGTCTTTCGTGTTGAGCGTGTGCACTGCACGCGGGCGGCGTGCAGTGCAGCAAGGAGCGCGCGTGGTGTGCCTGGGGTTCGGGCGGGGTGTCTGAGGTGCGGCTGGGTGCCCGGCCCCTGACCGGGAGGCGGTCAGCGGACGAGGACGAGCTCGTTGATGCCTTCCTGGAAGCCGTCCCCGGCGCGGGGGAGCTTGGTGATCCACACCAGCAGGTAGCGAGCGGTGGTCCCGGCCGGCACGGACAGGCGTACGACGCCGCGGGCGTCCGCCTTGCCGGCGACCCGGCGCAGGTCGGGGGCGTCGTCGGGCTCGGTCGAGCCGATCCGCACCTCAACGTCACTGCCGCCGGTGGTGAGCGCGACGTCGACGCGGGTCAGCGGCGTCGCGACCCCCAGGTCGACGAGCAGGCCGACGCCCTGCTTGAGCCCACCGAAGGACGCGGTCTTGTAGACCGAGGTGAGCCACGCGGTGCTGACGTCGGTGTCGGTGGCGTTGGCGACCTCCGAGGGCCGCTCGCCACCGTCGCTGCCCTGCGGGTCGAAGTCCCGGACGGTCACGCCTGCGGCGTCCAGCGGGATCCGGACCGGCTTGGCGGTGGCTCCCGGCTGGCTCGCGGGCGTCGGCTGCACGAGCGCGTCGAGCTCGCTGCCGGCCTGCGCGGGGAGCTCGCCGACGGCTTTGCCGAGCGCGTAGGTGCCGCTCGCGAACAGCGCGACGAACACCAGCGAGGCGACCCAGGGCACGGCCCGGCGCCACGGCTGCGGTGGCCCGGACTCTACGGTCACCACGGAGCGGGTCGGCTCGACCGGTTCCGGGGGGACGGAGTGCGCGAGGGCCGCGGCGAGGGCCCGCGGGTCGGACGGGCCCGACCCGGCGCCGCCGACAGGCAGCAGCGCGCGGGTGACGACGGCGTCGAGCTCGCGCGGGACGGCTGCCCTGACCTGCCGGGGGCTGTAGCTGCGACGGTCCCGGCCGGGCGCCGCGGGCACCCCCTCGGCGGGCTGCGGCGTCGCGTCGGAGGGCCAGCGGGCCGTGAGCAGGGCGTAGGTGATCGCGGCGAGGTCGCGGGTGTCGGCGGCCACGGCCTCGGGGTCGAGCGCCGTGACGGCACCGGTGGCGACTGCGGCTGCGACGGCGGTGTCGGTGACGACCAGCCGCCCCGCGGGCGTGACGCGCAGGCTGCCCAGGTGCAGACGTCCGTGCGCCGCCCCGCTGGCGTGCGCGGCGGCGACGGCCTCGCAGGCCTGCACGGCCAGCCGTACCGCCTCGGGCGGTTCGAGGGCGCCGTCGGCGAGCAGCTCCGACAACGGTCGACCGTCGACCCACTCGCTGACGACGTAGGCCACGTCGGCACGGGTGCGGCCCACGCGGCGCTCCTCGATCGCGGCGTCGTAGACGCGCGCCAGGCCCGGGTGCGACAGCCCGCTCGCGACTCCCGCCGCCTCGAGGAAGGGGCCGGCCGCGGTGGCACCGGCGCGCCCCGCGGCCGGCAGCACCTTCACCGCGACGGGGCGGGCGAGCACCTCGTCGACCGCCCGCCACAGCGCGCTGCCGTGCTGGCCCTCCAGCGGGTCGGCGACCGCGTCCTCGAGCCGGTAGCGGCCGGCGAGGACGTCACCGGGGTGGAGCACCGCGGTCGTGGGGCCTGCGGCGACCAACCGGACCTCCTCGCGCACGGGCCGGGACGCGGGAAGGCCCGGGCGTCGCCACTGTAGGGCGCACGCACCGGGCCTTCCGTCGTACCTGCCGGTGAGGGCCTGTCAGGTCACGCGGCCCACGACGTAGTTGGAGCTGTAGAGCGACTGCAGCTTGACGACGTCGCCGGACTTCGGGGCGACGTACCACTTGCCGCTGCCGTTGTAGATCCCGACGTGGGTGATGCGGCCGGAGCTGTTCTTCATGAAGACCAGGTCGCCGGTGCGCTTCTGGGTCTTGGCGACCTTGTGGATCTTGGAGTACTGCTGGGCGCTGTTGTGCGGCAGCGACTTGCCGAAGCGCGAGAAGACGTAGAGCGTGAAGCCGCTGCAGTCGAAGCGCGACGGGCCGGTGGCGCCGTAGGAGTACGGCTTGCCTACGTGGCGCTTGGCCTCGGCGACGGCCTTCTCGCCGAGGGTCGTCGCGGCGCTGGCCGGCGCGGCGGTGGTGCCGACGAGCAGCGAGCCCAGCAGGGCGGTGAGCAGGAGGAGCAGTGCGGGCACGCGGACAGCCCGCGTGAGGGCATGGGTGAGCAAGGGGTCCCTTCCAGCCGCCTGCGAGGTGAGCTGTCGGGTTCGGGCTGGAAGGTGCGAAGGTGCCCGGCCGCGTCGTGCTGGTGCGGCTTCACCCCGAGGGATCGCGAGGATCCCGAGGAACCTGTGGGTCCCCCGCTCCTGCCCCGGAGTCGTATGGCGCCCTGGTGGTCGGGGGGCAGGACTCGGCGTTCCGACCGGGCGGTTCTTGGGGGGTGCCAGACGTGGCAGGAGCCGTCCCCGTCAGGGGGCGGCGCCACGACCGACGCTACGTCGAGTGCCGCGGGGTGTCCACCCGTTTGGCGCAACATCCCCCACGAGTGTGACGGGTGTCACTCGCCTCAGGCGGGGCGGGCGGTGCCCGATGCGGTCACGGTGGTGAAGCGGCGCAGCGGGCCGACCTTCTCCATGATGAGCGTCGCGGCCTCGCGGCGGTAGGTCAGGGTCACCGTGCCGTCGGTGAGGCAGCTGAAGCCCTCGGGGTCGACGAGGTCACCGTTCTCGAGCGCTACGGCGTACGCGGCGTCGTACGCCTTCTGCACGTTGCCCTTGGTGGACTGGCAGACGTCGCTCGCGGCGCGCGCGGCGGTGCCGGCGCGGTCGGCCGCAGTGAAGTTCGCCGACACCAGCGAGATGCCGTCGAAGACCACCAGGCCGACGAGCGACAGCGTCACGGTGAGCTTGGTCAGCCAGCCCAGCACGATCGAACCGGCATCACGGGTGCCGGGCGCACAGGGGATCTCCACACCGGGAAGATCGGTCAGGACCGGGGGCGCCTTGAGATCCTGGCCAGGACCGGTCCCGCGACCTCGTCGACCTCGGGGACCCGGACCCGACGCGCGGCGGCGGCGTAGCCGAGCACCAGCACCGGTCCGGCCACGGCGAGCACCGCCAGTGACGTGAGCGGCCCCGGGTCGGTGAGCCGCCCGACGGTCGCCACCACCAGCGCCGCCGCGAGAGCCGGCAGCAGGGCGGCGACCACGCAGCGCACGGCGGTGCGCACGACGTGGGCCTGCGGCGCGCGGGGCACCTGACGGGTCAGGACGCGGGTGCAGACCGCGAGGCCGACGACGAAGGACAGGGCCTGTCCCGCGGCCAGCCCGACGACCTTGAGCCGGTCCGGCAGCACGGCGTAGAGCGCGAGGTCGGCGGCCACGAGGGAGGCGTTGACGCCCAGGTTGACCAGGGTCGGGGTACGGGTGTCCTGCAGCGCGTAGAAGGCCCGCAGCTGGAGCTGGTAGGTCGAGAACGCCGTGAGCCCGACCGCGAAGACAGACAGCAGTACGCCGATGAAGCGGGCCTGCTCGACGGTGGTCTCCCCGTGGGCGAAGACGACCGTGGCGAGGTCGCGGCCCAGCACGACGTAGGCGACGGCGGCCGGCACGAGCACCGCGACGGTGAGGCGCAGGCCCCGGTCGAGGTGGTCGCGCAGGTCGCCCAGCCGGTCGTCCGCGGCCGCCCGCGACATGGCCGGCAGCAGCGCGGTGATGACGCTGACCGCGACGACGGCGTGCGGCAGCTGCCAGAGCAGGAAGGCCGCGACGTAGGATGGGTAGCCGCGGCCGGCCTCGACGAGCCGGTCCTCGGTGGCCAGCCGCACGACCACGACGTAGGCGAGCTGGTTGGCGACGACGTAGAGCAGCACCCAGCGCGCGAGCCGGCCGACCTGGCCGAGCCCGGAGCCGCGCAGGCCCAGCCGCGGGCGCAGCCGGAAGCCGCTCGCCTTGAGCGACGGCAGCAGCGCGACCGTCTGGGCGACGATGCCGAGGGTCGTGCCGATGCCGAGCAGCGCGACCTGGGCGTCGGTGATGGTGCCGGCCCGCAGCGGGTTGGTCCCGGGCAGCAGGAGGAACGCCAGCCCGGTCGCGATGACGACGACGTTGTTGAGCACGGGAGCCCACATCGGCGGGGCGAAGCGCCCGCGGGTGTTGAGGATCGCGCCGAGCACCGCCCCCGCGCCGTAGAAGAGCACCTGCGGCAGGAAGAAGCGGGCGAAGAGCACGGCGAGCTCCTGCGCGTCCTCGTCGAGCCCGGCGGAGTAGAGCGACACCAGCTGCGGCGCGAAGACGACGAGCAGGACAGCGGTGGCGCCGAGCACCAGCACGACGAGGGTGAGCAGCCGGTTGGCGAAGGCCTCGCCCTGGTCGTCGGACTCCTTCGCGGCGCGGACCAGCAGCGGCACGACGACGCTGGTGAGGATCCCGCCGAGCAGCAGCTCGTAGACGATGTTGGGGGCGGTGTTGGCGACCGTGTAGGCAGCGCCGACCGACTGCACGCCGAGGACCGCCGTGAGGACCGCGGTCCGCAGGAATCCGGTGGCCCGTGACGCGACGGTGCCGACCGCCATGCTGCGGGCCGAGCCGAGCAGCGTCACGCGGGGTCTGTGCCTGGGTCAGCCGGATCGGCCGGGTCGGCCGGGTCGGTCGGGTCGGTCGCGCGGGCCGGGCGCAGGGCGCGTCGCGCGATCCGGACGCCCGCGGCGACGAGCAGCCCGGCAGCGCCGAGCCCGGTCAGGGCCAGCGCCAGCCGGCCGTAGCGCGTGGACCGGACCACGATGCGGGTGCTGTCGGCGAAGGGGCGCATCTCGCGGTCGAGCAGCTGGGCCTCGACGACGAACTGCCCGGACACCAGCGCCTCGACCTCGAGGTCGAGCTGCTGGACGCTCTCCGGCATGAGCGTCACCTCGGGACTGGTCTCCACCGACAGCCGCGCGGCCGGGGCCGACAGTCGCACCCGGACCGTCACCGGCTGTCGGGTGGCGTTTTGCAGGTTGACGCGGATCGTGCCCTTGTCGGAGGTGAGGGTGACCTTCTTGTTGGCGCGCAGCGTCACCTGCTCGCGCAGGCTCTTCACGTCCTCCTGGAGCAGCGCGAGCAGCTGCCGCGCCTGACCGGGCGCGTCGCGCCAGGCCGAGGACTCGGCCCGCAGCCGGGCCCGCAGGAGCCGCTGCTTGGTGCTCGTGGCCGCCTCGCCCGGGTCGAGCACCGCGTTGGTCAGCTGGTCGGCGTCGCGCCGGACCGCGGCGAGGGCCCGCAGGTAGGCCTGGGAGACCAGCGGCCCGGCTGCCAGCCCCGCCTCGACCGTCCCGGTCGTCTCGGGCTCCCGAGGCTCCGACGGCGCAGAGGTCCCGGGACAGGCGTCGTGCCCGGCGACCACGTCGCGCAGGGAGACCGGGCACAGCCACGGCACCCGGCCCGTGTCGGCGATGACGGCCGCGGCGACGGCCTGCGGGACCGTGCCCCGGCGCGGCGGTGCGACCACCAGCGTCCGGCTCAGCGACGGGCGTTCCGCGACGATCATGGCGGTCTCGACGAGCCAGCGCTGCTCGGCCAGCCGGGGCCCCTTGCCGCTGTTCGCGGGACCGGGCACCAGCAGTCGCGACAGCGCGTCGTCGATGACCAGGCCCGTGACGTCGCGGCTCACGGTGCTGGTCAGCTCGACCCGCGCGTCGGGGGCGTAGTCCGGCGGGACCGGCGGGGGCGGCAGCGCGGTCTCGTCGAGCAGGACGGCGCTGGTCTGCGGACCGAGCGAGGCCTCGAGGGCTGCCTGCGGCAGCGGCCCCGCGGGCGGCCACGCGACGTTGAGGACCGAGGTCTGCCCGAGCACCTGCTGGGCCACGGTCGCGCCGAGGGTCCGGGCGGTCGCGACGTCGACGTCGAGGTCGGCGTCACGGGTGAGAGCCACGACGTCGGGGTCGGCGTAGGGCAGCACGACGAGGTCGGTGCGGGCCAGCCCGAGGTCGTCGCGCAGGGAGCCCAGCCAGCCGCGGGCGGCCGCCGAGGCCGGCCTCGCCTCCCGGCCGCCGTCGACGAGCAGGTCCCAGGGTCGGGTCAGCGCCTCGGCGCCGAAGAGCAGGTCGGGGTCGACGGCGTAGGTGAGCGGCACCTGGACCGGGGCGGTGCAGCGCGGCGGAGGGCTCGTGACGGTCGCGTCCGGCGGCGCCTCGGCGACGTCGTCGCACTTGCCCTGCCCCCCGGACTGGGCGCCCACCACCAGCTGCGACAGCCGCCCGCCGCTGTCGAGGCTCGCGGGCAGCGACTCGTCGACCACGACCTCCCGGGGCGCCCGGGTGGGTCGGTCCGACAGCGGCCACACCCACGCGATCCGTGTGGGCTGGGGCGGCCCCTCGGGGAACCACGGGAGGTAGGTCTGGACCAGTCCGAGCTGCTCGCGCGACCCGCCGTCGTCCACGACCCCGCGGGCGCGCACGCCGAAGGGGTAGGCGCCGAGCTGGCCGAACCCGAGCCGCCCCACCCGCAGCCGGATGTCGAAGCGCTGCGTCTCGCCGGGCGACAGCTCGTCGTCGTCGGGCACGACGGCTGTCGCGACCGGCCGCAGCGCGGGCGGCTCCTCGTCGGCCTGCGCCAGGTCGCCGCGGCTCTGCAGCCGGTCGCCGACCATGAGCCGCAGCTCGAGCCGCCGCACCGGTTGCGTCCCGGTGTTGCGGACGGTCCCGGCGACCTGCAGGAAGGCGGCCGGGTCGGACAGGAAGCGCGGCGCGAGCTTGGCGACGGTCACCTCGACCGGCGCGTCGTCCGTCACGGGGGTCGGGGACGGCGCCGCCAGGGCGAGCGACGGCAGCAGCGCGACTGTGGCCAGTGTCGCGACGAGGGGTACGCCGAGGGCGCGTCGTCGCGCACCGCCCCGGCGCAGGACGCCCTCGGTCACGCCGTCTCGGCGAGCAGCTCGGGGACCCTCTCCAGCAGCCGCCGCTCGTCGGCGTAGGCGAGCCGCTCGGAGAGCTCCGCCATCGGCACCCACGCCACCTCGCTCACCTCGACGTCGGCGTCGGACAGCTCGAGGCCGTGCTCCGGGTCGACGGCGACGAGCAGGTAGTGGTGGACCGTCTTGTGGATACGCCTGCCGTCAGCGACGAACCAGAAGTCGATGGTGCCGAGCTTGCCGACCACCTGACCGAGGATCCCGGTCTCCTCACGCACCTCGCGCACCGCGGCCTGCTGCTCGGTCTCGCCCTGCTCGAGGTGACCCTTGGGCAGGGACCACAGCAGCCGCCCGCGCCGGTCCAGCCGGCCGATGAGCGCCCCCCGGGCGGCGCCGGACAGGCTGTCGAGGACCAGCCCCCCGGCGCTCGTCTCGTCCACCCGGCGCAGCGGTCGCCGCGGCGGCGGCGAGGGGGTGGGAGCCATCGGACCACAGTACGGCGGTCGACGGTCCGCCTCGCTCAGCCGACCGTGCGGGTCCCGGGGTTGCGGCGGTGCGGGTCGCGCGGGGTGGGCCGCGGGGTGCCCCGTGGGCCGGTGGACCGACGGGCGTCGCGCTTGCCCTGGAGCGCGCCCTCCATCGAGATCACCTGCGCACCGTCGACCCGCCAGTCGCCGGTGCCGACGAGGGGAAGGGGCGTGAGCGCCGCGACCCGGGCGCGGCTCTCGACGAGCAGGTCACGCAGGCCGACCGCAAGCGCCGTACCGCTCTCTCCCGTCGCGCAGAACCTCAGCGTCTCGGAGCGGTGCGCCAGCGCACTGTCGGCCAGCAGGACGACGTCCTCGGGGAGGCCGAGGGGGGACACCAGGGACGCTGCGTAGCCGGTGTGGGTGCTGATCTCGTCGGGCGTGGCGGGCCGGATCGTGCCGGCGTCGAGGGCAGCGCCGACAGCGGTCTCGTCCGGAGCGTCGCCGGCGCGGACGGCGACGGCCACCAGGTGCACCGCCGACCCGTCGGGGGTGCGGGCGTCGGTGACGCGGAAGCACCGGACGGCGACGCACTCGCCGGGCTCGACGGACAGCAGGCGCGGGAGGTCGTCGGAGCCGGCGGCGTGGCCGCGCAAGCGGACCACCTCGTGCGGGATGCCACGGGACAGCAGGCGGCGGTGCAGGTCGAGCGCGGTCTTCACAGGGATGCGTTGCCCCTGCCCCCGTCGCTGAAACGCACGGCTAGGCTTGTGTCCCGTGTCCGCTCTCAGCGCCTCCCAGGCCAGTGCCGTGGGCGCGGCCGTCCAGGAGCTGATGCGGGTCTCCCCGGTGGCCGTCGAGCTCGGTGAGCGCTTCGCGGCCGCGGGCCACGCCCTCCACCTCGTAGGCGGCTCGGTGCGCGATGCCCTGCTCGGGCGGCTCGGCGACGACCTCGACTTCACGACCTCGGCCCACCCGGGCGAGGTCGCCGCGCTGCTCGAGGGCTGGGCCGAGGCGACCTGGGACACCGGCATCGCCTTCGGCACGGTGGGGGCGCTGCGCCAGGGCTTGCGCCTGGAGATCACGACCTACCGCGCCGAGGCCTACGAGCCGGGCTCCCGCAAGCCCGCGGTGGAGTTCGGCACCTCGCTGCACGAGGACCTGCTGCGCCGAGACTTCGCCGTCAACGCGATGGCGGTCGCGCTGCCGGGATGGACCGCCCCCGACGCCTTCGTCGACCCCTTCGGCGGGATGGACGACCTCGCCGCCGGCGTCCTGCGCACGCCCGGGTCGCCGGAGCTGTCCTTCGGTGACGACCCGCTGCGGATGCTCCGCGCCGCCCGCTTCGCCGCGCAGCTCGGCTTCGAGGTCGCGCCCGACCTCGTCACCGCGATGACCGAGATGGCCGACCGGCTCGAGATCGTCTCGGTCGAGCGGATCGCCGGTGAGCTGAGCAAGCTGGTCTGCGGCGCCCACCCCCGCCGAGGTCTGCAGCTCCTGGTCGACACGGGGCTGTCACGCCTCGTGCTCCCGGAGCTGCCCGCGCTGCGCCTCGAGATCGACGAGCACCACCAGCACAAGGACGTCTACGAGCACACCCTGCAGGTGCTCGAGCGCGCCGTCCGGCTCGAGCAGGACGGCCCCGACCTGGTGCTGCGCCTCGCCGCTCTCCTCCACGACATCGGCAAGCCGCGGACCCGCCGCCACGAGGCCGGCGGGGGCGTGTCCTTCCACCACCACGAGGTCGTCGGCGCCCAGATGGCCCGCAAGCGGCTCAAGGCGCTCGCCTACGGCAAGGACGTCGTCGAGCCGGTCTGCCTGCTCATCGAGCTCCACCTGCGCTTCCACGGCTACGGCGCCCAGGGCGCCTCCGCCTGGACCGACTCGGCCGTACGCCGCTACGTCACCGACGCGGGGCCCGAGCTGCTGCGCCTGCACGCGCTCGTGCGCAGCGACTGCACGACCCGCAACCGCCGACGGGCCGCCGCGCTCGCCGCCTCCTACGACGACCTCGAGCGGCGCATCGCCGAGCTGTCGGAGAAGGAGGAGCTCGGTCGCATCCGGCCCGACCTCGATGGCCACGCCGTGATGACCCTGCTCGGGATCCCCGGCGGGCCGCTGGTCAAGCAGGCGCTCGCGCACCTCAAGGAGCTGCGGATGGAGCACGGCCCGCTGGGTGAGGAGGCGGCGACCGAGGAGCTGCTGCGCTGGGCCGCCGAGCAGGGGATCGCGCCCGCGGGCTGAGCCCGGCGTGCGCCGCAGTGCCCGACACGCAGTCGGGCTAGTCACTAATGACCATGGCGACGGCCGTCGCGGGCTGGGACCATAGGGCGCATGACGGACGGGAGCGGACAGACCGCACCGAACCGGCGGCTGCCACGCGCGGTCGCGGTCGGTGGCGCTGTCGTGCTGTCCGCGGGCCTGCTCGCGTCGCTCGCGCTGACTGCGCTCGGCCGTGACACCGCCGACGCCGCGACCGTCCTCACCGTCGGCCGGCTGGTCGACGTCACGCTCGCCGACGGCACCCCCCTCGAGCTCGCGGACGGCGACGAGGTGCCGCGCGGTGCCACGGTCGCCACGAAGGCCGGTGGCGCGGCGCAGCTGACGACCCGTGGGCGCGAGGTCCTGCTCGGTGCCTCGACGGCGGTGACCGTCGTCGACGGTGCCCGCCAGGAGCTGCGGCGCGGCCTGGTGCTCGTCGACGCCACAGACGCCCCCGGCGTCGAAGTCGGCACCACCGCCGCTGCCGTGCGGGTCGCCGCTGACGCGCTGACCCGGCTCGAGCGCGGCCAGGCCGCGGTGCGGGTCGCGGTCTTCCGCGGCGACACCGACGTCCGCTCCGCCGGCCGGGCCGGCACCCGCACCGTCGAGGAGCTCTTCCAGGTGCAGGTCCCCTACGGCGGCCTCACCGGCTCGACGACGCCGCTCGTGCTCACCGGCGACGCGTGGGAGCAGCGCTACGCGCTCGACCTCGTCCAGGACGACCGCGGCCTGCGCGCCCTGTCGGCCGGCCTCGACGCCAGCGCCGACGACGCCGACGCGGTCCTCACGACCGTGCCGGCCGGACTGCGGGTCACGGCCGTGACGGCGGACCCCGGCGCCGCCCGCGGCGAGACGCTCGTGTCCTACCTGCTCGCGACCGCTGCCGCCCGCGGCGGTGCCCGGGTGGACGACCGCTACGCCACGGTGCGCGGCTACCGCCGCGCCGGCGGGTCCTGGGGCGTCGTCGCGGCGCTCGTCGAGGGAGGGGCCGACGGCGCGAGCAGCGCCCTCGACGCCCTGCTCGACCCCGAGGGCACCCTGGTCGCCGGTCCGGACGGCAACTCGGTCGACCCGGTCGACGTGCTGCTGCCGCCCGACGCCTCCGACCCGTCCGTGTCCGCGACTCCGCGCCCGACCCGGCCCACCGACCCCACGACCGATCCGCCGACGACCGATCCGCCGACGACCGATCCCGACCCGGTCGCCGACCTCGTCGACCTCGTCGACACGTTGCTCAGCATCGTCCCCTCGCCCTCGGCGACCCCGCTCGTGCCCGCCGTCGTCGGTGGCGTCACCGGCACGGTCGGTGCTGTGGGCGACACCCTGACCGGCCGCTGAGGCCGGGACCCGCTCAGCGGGTGATGACCGGCTCGGGTGGCTCGCTCGCCGCCCGACGCGCCGTCGCGACCGCGTAGAGCAGCGACGTCACCGCGTAGCCGCCGGCCACCACACCGATCACGGCGTACGACTTGCCGTCGTCGGGGAGCAGGACCGCGCTCACGGCCGCGGCGGAGACGAAGCTGAGGTTGAAGGCGGTGTCGTAGAAGCTGAAGACGCGGCCGCGGAAGTCGTCGTCAACGGACTCCTGCACCAGGGTGTCGACGCAGATCTTGGCGGCCTGTGCGGCGAAGCCGAGGAAGAGCGCGGCGACGAGGAAGGCGCCGTGGGTGTAGGGCATCCCGAAGGCGACTTCGATGACGGAGGCCACGGCGAAGACCACGATGATCCAGCGCTGCGTGCCGATCCGGCGGGTGACGGCGGGCGTGACCAGGGCGGCGCACAGCCCCCCGACGGCGGCGGCGCCGGCGACCTGGGCCAGCCCGCCGAAGCCGTCGTCGCGCTGCCGGCCGAGGAAGCCGTCGTCGGTGTAGAGCAGCAGCGTGGCGACCGTGGACAGGCCGTAGAAGAAGCGGTGCGCGCTGATCGCGCACAGCGCCCGCAGCGCCGGGCCGCGCTCGCGGACGTGGGCCGCACCCTGGGCGACGCCGAGGGCCACGCCGCGCAGGGCCGTGCGCACCGAGCGGTGGTCGACGACCGACGGGCCGAGCAGGTCGGCCGCGATGCGGGTCGCGAGCAGGCCGGCCAGGAGGTAGGCGGCCGCAGCGACCAGGCCCGTGCGGGCGGCGCCGAGGTCGTCGTCGCCCCAGACCTCGCGCAGCACGACGGCGAGGACGCCGCCTACGGCGTAGGCCCCGCCGCCGAGGGTCGGCGACAGCGAGTTGGCGACGACCAGGCGGCGCTCCTCGACGACGTGCGGCAGCGCGGCCGAGAGCCCGGAGAGGACGAAGCGGTTGACCGACACGACCAGCAGCGCGACGGCCTGCACGAGCGGGGCGGTCGGTCCCTGCAGGGCGAGCAGCGTCGCGAAGACTACGACGAGGCCGGCCCGGACGGCGTTGGCGTTGCGCAGCACCCGCTGACGGCGCCACCGGTCCAGGAAGACCCCGGCGAAGGGCCCGACGACGGAGAAGGGGAGCAGCAGCACCGCGAAGGCGCTCGCGGCCTGCCCGGCCGAGGTGGCGCGCTCGGGGTTGAAGAAGACGGCGGCGAACAGCGCGGTCTGGAACAGCCCGTCCCCGAGCTGCCCGACCAGCCGCACCCGCAGCAACCGACGGAAGTCGAGGACCCCGACGACCTCTCTGAGCGGGTGGTCGGCGGACAGCACCTCGACAGGCTAGACAGGAGACGGTGCGGTGCCCGTCGAAGACCAGACCCATGACCCGCCTCACCACGCGAGCCACGACCTCGCTCGCCGCCGCTTTGGCCCTCGCTGCCCTCGGTGCCCTCGCGGTCCCCGGTTCCGCCGCCCCGCCCACGGGCGCGCCCGGTCCCGGCTACATCGCGACGTCCAACGTCACCCATGTGCTGACGGTGCCGCTCGACACCGACATCGCCGGCGGCCGCCTGGTGGGCAAGGACTTCTTCGTCCGCACCGCCAAGGGCATCACGGTCTACGACGCGACCAACCCCGCGCTGCCGACGCCGAAGGGCTTCGTCGCCGTCCCCGCAACTCCCAACCAGGAGCGAGAGGACATCGACACCAACGGCAAGATCCTCGTGACGGGTCAGTCCTACGACGGGATCCTCTACGTCGTCGACATCCGCAACCGCACCGCACCGACGATCCTGTCGGTCCTCCCCGGCGCTGCCGGCCACACCAACACCTGCGTGCTCGACTGCACCTTCGTCTACTCCTCCGAGGGCGACATCGTCGACCTGCGCGACCCAGCGGCGCCGAAGCTCCTGCCGCAGAAGTGGAACCGCGTCTCCGGTGCGCGCACCGGCCACGACCTCACCGAGGTCCGTCCCGGCTTCCTTGTCGCAGCCAGCAACCCGGTCGCCTACCTCGACGCCCGCAACCCGGTCGCCCCCACGCTGCTCGCCTCGGGTGTCGTCCCCGACAACCTCTACGTCCACGGCACCGCCTGGCCGCGCGCAGGCAAGGACCGCTTCATCCTCGCCGGCACCGAGACCGGCGTCGGCTGCCAGGGCGAGCTCGGCACCTTCAACGTCTTCGACACCAAGAACATCAAGAAGAAGGCCCTCACCCGCATCGGTGGCTATGCCCTCGAGCGCGGCCTGCCTACCGACCTCAAGGGCCAGGCCCCGGTGGCGCAGCACTGCGGCCACTGGTTCGACGTGCACCCGTCCTTCAAGGACGGTGGACTGGTCGCCATGGCCTGGTACACCTCCGGCGTCCGCTTCCTCGGCGTCTCCTCGAAGGGCGTCGTCGAGGAGCGCGGTTTCTGGCAGCCGCTGCCCGGCCAGAGCTCCGCGGTCTACTGGGTCTCCCCCGACACCGTCTGGGTGACCGACTACACCGCCCGCGCCATCGACGTCCTGCGCTTCGACACCAAGGCGCCCGCGGAGAAGGACGCCGCGCTGCCGGGCCGCTTCTACCCCGCGGGCACCGGCCCGGTGACCACCCACGCCGCCGACCACCACTCGGTCGCCGCCCTCGCCGACAAGTGGGTCTGCCGCCCCGCCGGCGCCGTCGCCCCCCTCGGTCGCCCCACCGCCGCGTAGGTCTTCCGGCGTACGACGGCAAGGCCCGCTCCCGCGCCTCCACTCCGATGATCAACAGGCGATCTGCACGCGACCCGTCGGCGCGTCCCGTGCAGAGCGCCTGTCGATCATGACCGGGAGGAACCGGGTCCGCCGCCGCACCTCCGCGGTAGGAAGGCCTATGCGCATCTTCTTCACCGGTGGCAGCGGCAAGGCCGGCCGGCACGTCGCGCCGTACCTCGCCGAGCAGGGCCACCACGTCACCAACGCCGACCTCGTCCCGCTGGGGCACCCAGCGGTCGCCGACCTCCGGGTCGACCTCACCGATGCCGGCGAGACCTACTCGGCGCTCGCGGGGCTGGCGACCTTCGACGAGCTCGACCTGCCGGCGAAGCCCACCTACGACGCCGTCGTGCACTTCGCCGCGGTGCCGAGGATCCTGCTCACCTCGGACGCTGCGACGTATGCGACGAACGTCCTCAGCACCTACAACGTGCTCGAGGCGGCGACCCGGCTGGGGGTGCGCAAGATCGTGTTCGCGTCGTCGGAGACGACCTACGGGATCTGCTTCGCGCAGGGCGAGCGGCGCCCGCTCTACGTGCCGGTCGACGAGGACCACCCGACGGTCCCCGAGGACTCCTACGCGATGTCGAAGGTCGCGGGCGAGGTGACGGCGCGCTCGTTCCAGGCCCGCACCGGGGCGGACGTCTACGGCCTACGGATCAACAACGTCATCGAGCCGCACGAGTACGCCGAGAGCTTCCCCGCCTTCCTGGCCGACCCGTCGCTGCGGCGCCGCAACCTGTTCGCCTACATCGACGTCCGCGACCTGGGCCAGCTGGTGCAGCGCTGCCTCGTGACCGACGGGCTGGGCTACGAGGTCTTCAACGTCGCCAACGCCGACATGTCCGTCGCGGCGACGACGCGGGAGATTCAGGAGCGCTTCTACGACGGGGTGGAGGTACGTCGGGAGATGGGCCGCGACGAGACCTTCTACGCCATCGACAAGGCCCGCGACCTCCTCGGGTTCGCCCCGCGTCACTCCTGGCGCGAAGTCCTGGCCGACCCTGGGGCTGGGCATGGCTGAGGGCCAGCACCGTCGGCTCTGAGGTCCGTTGGACCAGCTCCCCTCCAGCGGGCGTGCGTAGAGTCCGGCGGCATGACCGAGCCGACCGCCCTACCCACCGAGCAGCGCGTCATCCGCCGCGTCGTGACCGCCGAGGGACAGGTCGTGGTGACCCTGGAGACCGCCCCGGTCCCCGAGCCCCGCGACGGTCAGGTGCTGGTGCGGGTCGAGGCCGCGCCGCTCAACCCGTCCGACATCGCCGTGCTGCTCGCCGGTGCCACCGTCGCAGAGGCGCGGCGGGATGGCGACACCCTCGTGGTCCCGCTCGCCGAGGGCGCGCGAGGCATGCTCTCCTCGCAGGTCGGAGAGCCGACCGTGGTCGGCAATGAGGGGGCCGGTGTCGTCGTTGCGGCCGGTGCCGGCGCGGAGGGCCTGCTCGGCCAGACCGTCGGTTTCCTCGCTGGAGGCGCGTACGCCGAGTACCGCCTGGTCCCGGCGATGATGTGCCTGCCCCTTCCGGAGGGGACCGACCCTCGCGACGGCGCCTCCTGCTTCGTCAACCCGCTGACGGCGCTGGGCATGGTCGAGACGATGCGCCGCCAGGGCCACACGGCGCTGGTGCACACGGCGGCCGCCTCCAACCTCGGTCAGATGCTCACGAAGATCTGCCTCGAGGAGGGCATCGGGCTCGTCAACGTCGTCCGCCGCCCCGAGCAGGCCGACCTGCTGCGCGGGCTCGGGGCCGAGCACGTCGTCGTCAGCAGCGCCCCGACGTACCAGGACGACCTGACTGACGCCGTCGCCGCGACCGGGGCCACCCTCGGCTTCGACGCGATCGGTGGGGGTCGGACGGCAAGCGACCTGCTCATGGCGATGGAGGCCGCCGCGATCCGTAACGGCGCTGCCGCGACCGGCTACGGCACGACGGTCCACAAGCAGGTCTACGTCTACGGCGGGCTCGACGTCGGCCCGATCGTCGTCAACCGGACGTTCGGCTTCTCGTGGGGCGTCGGCGGGTGGCTGCTCACGCCGTTCCTCGGGACGTTGTCGATGGACGACCACGCCCGGCTGCGGAAGCGCGTCGTGGACGGCCTCACGACGACCTTCGCAAGCAGCTACTCCGACGAGGTCTCGCTCGACGGGCTCCTCGACCCGGCGACGGCGCAGGCCTACGCCCGGCAGGCGACCGGCAGCAAGTACCTGGTGCGCCCACAGTCCTGACAGCCGCCGGTCGGTCAGCGGGTCGGGACGGGGACCCGCTCCCTCGTGACGTAGTAGGCGACGATGCCGAAGGGGCCGGTCAGCAGGAAGGCCAGCAGCCACAGCGCCACGGAGCGCCCGCGCCGCTGCGCATCGACGAGCGCGACCACCGCGAAGGTCACGACGACGACCAGGACCGCGAGGCCGACGACCAGCTCGAAGGCCGCCGGATAGAGGGGGTTGATGGTGTCCTCGCTGGCGCGCCAGCCGTGGCCGGCACCTGCCGTCGTACTCCTGCTCATGAGGCCGACCTCTCGAGGTGCGCGACGAAAGCGGTGACCGTACCTCCGCCACGGACGTGCCAGGGAGGTACGACGAATGGCCTGTCGTTCCCCGCACACGACGAGGCCCGGCCCTCCCGGGGTCACGGGGAGGGCCGGGCCGTCGGCGAACGGCGCGGGTGCTACTGGTTGTAGACGACCGCCAGGTCGGTGACCGCCTTGTCAAGCGCGCCGAGCGCAGTCGCTGCACCGGTCGTGAGGGAGACGGCGTAGAGACCCGCAGCGCCCCCGACCTCGAGCACGGCGAAGGCCTGGTCAGCGCCGGAGACGGCCTTACCGTCGGTGCCCAGCGGCGAGTAGATGTCGAAGCCGACGACGTCAGTGGTGTCCACGCCCAGCGAGCCCACGGCCACAAGCGCTCCGGCGTTCGGCGGGCTCTGGATGACCAGCTGGTCCCTCGCCGTGTCGAGGTCGTACAGCACTGTCCCGGTGCCGGCGGGAGGCGCTCCGTCGGCGTCGTTGTTCGTGTAGGCAGCGCCCGTCACGTCGACCGCAGCGGTACCGCCGGTGTTGGTACCGCCGGTCGTGCCGTTACCGGCCGTCGTCGTGCTCGGTCCGTAGACCAACGACCCGTCGACGATGGTAATGCCCCCTGCGTTGACGTTGTGGCGGAGGTTCTGGCCGGTGTCGCTGATGATGCGGAGGCGGTCGGCGGCCGGGTTGAAGTCCACGCCGAAGCTCTCGCCGGTGAGCGCAACGGTGAGCTGGGAGACCTTGGTCGCGACACCGTCGGACGCGAGGGTGTAGATGCCGCCGCCCGTGCCGACGCCGTAGAGCTTGCCGTCCTGCGGCCGGAAGTCGATGCCGACCAGCCCGGTGTCGTCGCCGGTCAGGCCGGTGACGCGCGGGCCGCCGCGAGTCTTGCCGCCCTCGGCGAGGTCGATGCGGACGAGCTTGTCGTCGCCGACGAGGCCGATCGCCGACAGGCCCGTCGGGGCGGGGTCGGCCGTCGCGCTGCTCGCGAGGCCGGTGACGCTCGCGCCAGCCAGGGCCAGGGCGAGCAGTGCGGTCGAGGTCTTGCGCATGCGGTGCTCCAGGGGTCAGGTCCGGAGGCGGGGGAACGGCGTCGGTGCCGTGGCCTCTGTCGGTGCTTACGCCGCACGGGCCTGACCGGTTCACCCGGTTCGCGTAGTTCGTCCAGCGTTCACGCTCCGCCGGTCGGAGCAGCGGGCAGGTCAGGGCGCTCGCTGTCGGCCGCCCTGCGGCGTACGCCTTGCGTGGTCGAGCCGGATCGGGTGGGTTCCCTCGGCGTGTCGCGGGAGGGCGCGCCGAGAAAAGCCACCCAACCCGCGGAGGGCAGGCGGCGCGGGGGGCAGGCGGCGCGGGGCGCGCGGGGACGCGCGACGTGGGCGGGACGCGCGACGGCCCGGCAGCCCCACGAGAGGGGCGGCCGGGCCGGCGGGCAGTGCAGTGACGAGCGAAGAACTAGCGGGCGGTGGCGTCCTCGGCCGCGTCGCTGACGAACTGACCGAGGTCCTTGCCCTCGATCCACGCCTCAAGCTGGTCCTTGGCGATGTCGTCGCGGACCTGCTTGGGCGGGGACTTCATGAAGTAGGTCGAGGCCGCGTGGACGGGGCCACCCTGGCCGCGGTCCATGGCGATCTTGGCGCAACGCAGCGCGTCGATGATGACGCCGGCGCTGTTGGGGCTGTCCCAGACCTCGAGCTTGTACTCGAGGTTCAGCGGGACGTCACCGAAGGCGCGGCCCTCGAGGCGGACGTAGGCCCACTTGCGGTCGTCGAGCCACTGGACGTAGTCCGACGGGCCGATGTGGACGTTGCGGGCGCCGAGCTCGTGCTCGAGGTTGGACGTCACGGCCTGGGTCTTGGAGATCTTCTTGGACTCCAGGCGGTCGCGCTCGAGCATGTTCTTGAAGTCCATGTTGCCGCCGACGTTGAGCTGGTAGGTGCGGTCCAGCACGACGCCGCGGTCCTCGAACAGCTTGGCCATGACGCGGTGCGTGATCGTCGCGCCGACCTGGCTCTTGATGTCGTCACCGACGATCGGGACACCGGCGGCGGCGAACTTGTCGGCCCACTCGGGCGTGCCGGCGATGAAGACGGGCAGCGCGTTGACGAAGCCGACCTTGGCGTCGATGGCGGCCTGCGCGTAGAACTTCGCGGCCTCCTCGGAGCCGACCGGGAGGTAGCAGACGAGGACGTCGACGCGGGCGTCGCGCAGGGCCTGGACGACGTCGACGGGCTCGGCGTCGCTCTCCTCGATCGTCATCCGGTAGTACTTGCCGAGGCCGTCGAGGGTGACGCCGCGCTGGACGGTGACGTCCATCGGGGGCACGTCGGCGATCTTGATGGTGTTGTTCTCGGACGCGCCGATCGCCTCGGACAGGTCGAAGCCGACCTTCTTGGCGTCGACGTCGAACGCCGCGACGAACTCGATGTCGCTGACGTGGTAGTCGCCGAGGGTCACGTGCATGAGCCCGGGGACGCGGCCCTGCGGGTCGGCGTCGCGGTAGTACTCGACGCCCTGGACGAGCGACGCGGCGCAGTTGCCGACGCCGACGATGGCAACGCGGATCGGCGTGCGGTTGTTACCCATTCGTGGGCTCTCCCTGAGTGGTCGTGGTGCGTTGACTGGGGACGTTGGAGCGCTCGGCGTCGATGAGCTCGGTGAGCCACCTGACCTCGCGCTCCACCGACTCCAGCCCGTGCTCCTGCAGCTGGAGGGTGTAGCGGTCGAGCCGACCGCGACTGCGGTCGAGCCCCGAGCGGACGCCCTCACGGCGCTCCTCGAGGCGGGTCCTGCGGCCCTCGAGGATGCGCACGCGCACCTCGGGGGCGGTCTGGCTGAACAGCGCGAAGTGCACGCCGAACGTCTCGTCCTCCCAAGAGGAAGGACCCGCCTCGGCGAGCAGCTCCTGGAGCTTCTCCTTGCCGTCGGCGGTGAGCTTGTAGACGACCTTGCCGCGCCGCCCGGTGAGCGCCGGGGCGCCGGCGACGATCGCCGCGTCGGGCTCGTCCTCCGCGATCCAGCCGGCGTCGCGCATCCGGCGCAGGGTCGGGTAGAGGGAGCCGTAGGAGAACGCCCGGAACGTCCCGAGCGTGGCCTTGAGCCGCTGGCGCAGCTCGTAGCCGTGCAGCGGCGCCTCGTGGAGGAGGCCGAGGACGGCGAGCTCGAGCATCGGTGCGTCCCCTTCCGTCGCGGGCGATGTATCGCGGCGATACATCGGTCTGTCAGGACGAACAGTACGTCCCCGCCACAGGTCGCGCAACAGCGGGCGTCCCCGGCGCGTCGTGACGGTGCACACAGGGCGACCAGCAGGTGGGCGGCAGCGAACGGACGATCCGCGCGCGAGGAAGATCGCCGCGCGCCGTTGATCTGTCAGGAGCGCGCCTCGCGGGACGATCTCCACCCCCTCAGCCCAGCCGCCTCACGGCAGACAAGGACGCTCACGTGACCCGAGCCCGACCCCTCACCGCGCTGCTCGCCGCCGCCGTCGCGGCGGGCGCCGGCACCACCGTGCTGGCCCTGGCCCCGAGCGCCGCCACGGCCGCACCACTGCTCGATGCCAGCGCCGCCACCCGCAACGCCGGTGCGGTCGTCGCCGGCCAGTCCTACGACCAGGTGCTGGTGCACTTCGCCGCGACGAGCCCCGCCGCCTCGTCGGGCGCCGTCGTCGACCGGCTGGCCGACGCCGCCGCGCAGGCCGCGCTCGCGCCTGCTGGGGCGGCGCTGGGCCACGACCTCACCGTCGTACGCCGGATGAGCACCGGTGGGGTGGTCGTCTCCACGGGCACCGCGCTCGACGCCGCCGCCACCGACGCCCTGCTCGACGCGCTCGCCGCGGCCCCGGGGGTCGCCTTCGCCGAGCCGGACAGCCGGATGACGATCGCGCTGGCGCCCAACGACCCGAGCTACGCCGCGCAGTGGCACTACTCCGAGCCGCTGGCCGGGATGAACCTCCCGACCGCCTGGGACACCGCCGACGGCACGGGCGTGACGGTCGCCGTCATCGACACCGGCTACACCGACCACAGCGACCTGCTGCCCAACATCGTCGCGGGCTACGACTTCATCAGCTCCTCCGCCGAGGCGCGCGACGGCAACGGCCGCGACGCCGACGCCCACGACCAGGGCGACTGGAGCGGGCTGCTCGACTGCGTCGGCGGCACCGGCTCCAACAGCTCCTGGCACGGCACCCACGTCGCCGGCACCATCGCCGCGGTGACGGGCAACGCCAAGGGCGTCAGCGGCGTCGCCTTCAAGGCCAAGGTCCAGCCGGTCCGGGCGCTGGGGCGCTGCGGAGGCACCATCTCCGACATCGCCGACGCCATCACCTGGGCCTCCGGCGGCGCCGTCGTGGGCACCACCGCCAACGCGACCCCCTCCAAGGTCATCAACATGAGCCTCGGCGGCAGCGGCTCGTGCGGCGCGGCCTTCCAGAGCGCCATCACCGGCGCCAACAACCGCGGCACCACCGTCGTCGTGGCCGCCGGCAATGAGAGCAGCAACGCCAGCGGCTACCAGCCGGCGAGCTGCACCGGCACGGTCGTCGTCGCGTCCAGCGACCGCCAGGGCAATCTCGCCTCCTACTCCAACTTCGGCGCCGTCGTCGACCTCACCGCCCCGGGTGGCGAGACCGCGACGCAGGCCAACGGCGTGCTGTCGACGCTGAACTCCGGCACCACCACCCCGGCCGGGGAGTCCTACGCCTACTACCAGGGCACCTCGATGGCCTCGCCGCACGTCGCTGGCCTCGCCGCCCTGGTCCTGGGCGAGAAGGCGCACACCCCGACGCAGCTCGAGGCCGTCCTCAAGGCCGGCACCCGCGCGCTGCCCGGCACCTGCTCCGGCGGCTGCGGCACCGGTCTCGCCGACGCGACCAAGACGATCGCCTCGCTCGGCCCGGGCCCGTCCCCGACGGCCAGCCCGAGTGCCACGGCGTCCCCGACCGCGACGGCGAGCCCGACCGCCACGGCCACGCCGACGGCCACCGCCACCACGGCCCCTCCGGCGCAGACGCTGTTCACCAACAGCGCCGACTACCCGATCGCCGACCTGTCGACGGTCGAGTCGCCGATCACCGTCACCGGCCGCACCGGCAACGCCCCGTCGTCGCTGCAGGTCCCGGTCGACATCAAGCACACCTACCGCGGTGACCTGCAGGTCGACCTCATCGCCCCGGACGGCACCGCCTACCGGCTGAAGTCCACCTCGACCGGCCTCTTCGGCGACGGGGCCGACAACGTTATCCAGACCTTCACCGTCGACGCCTCCAGCGAGGTCGCCAACGGCACCTGGAAGCTGCGCGTGCAGGACGTCGCCTCCGGCGACACCGGCTTCATCGACAGCTGGAGCCTGCAGTTCTGACCGACTGACACCCCGTACGACGACAGGGCGCCCGCTCACTGAGCGGGCGCCCTGCGTCGTACCCCGATCTGTCCCTCTTGGGGGGTGACAGGGAGGCCGGCGCGGCCCTACGTTCGCGCGATCCCGGCCCCCTCCCGGGCTCGACCACGAGGAGCATCCCTACGTGACCACCCCCCTCACCCGCCGGAAGGCGGCTGCGACCACCGTCGCCGTCGTCGTCGCGGCGCTCGGCACCACCCTGCTCACGACCCCGTCCGTCAGCGCCGCGCCCCAGGCTGACAAGTCCAAGACCAACGCGGGCGCGACTGCCGCGGGCGCCACCTACGACCGGTTCATCGTCCACTTCGCCGACGGCGCCGCCGCGGCCACCGACGACGCCGCCGCGCAGGCGACCGCCGACGAGGTCGGCAAGGCGGAGGGCCGCCGGCTCACCGTCACCAAGCGGCTGTCCACCACCGGCGCCGTCGTGCAGGTCGACGCCGGCCTCGACAAGGACAAGGCCGACAAGCTCATCGCGCGCTTCGCCGAGAAGTCCGAGGTCGCCTTCGTCGAGCCCGACGCGGTGATGACCGCGACGCTCACGCCCAACGACACCAACTACAACCTGCAGTGGCACTACCACGAGGCCGTGGCCGGGATGAACCTCCCGACCGCGTGGGACACCGCCGACGGCGCCGGCGTCAACGTCGCCGTCCTCGACACCGGCATCACCGCCCACCCCGACCTCGACGCCAACGTCGTCGGTGGCTACGACTTCGTCAGCAGCGCGACCAACGCACGCGACGGCAACGGCCGCGACAGCAACGCCGCCGACCAGGGCGACTGGTCCGCGGCCGGCGAGTGCGGCGCCGGGTCGCCCGCGTCCAACAGCTCCTGGCACGGCACCCACGTGGCGGGCACCATCGCCGCGGTCAGCCGCAACGCCTCCGGCGTCGCCGGGGTCGCCTTCGCGTCGAAGGTCGTGCCGGTGCGCGTCCTCGCCAAGTGCGGCGGCACGCTGGCCGACATCGCCGACGCCATCACCTGGGCGTCCGGCGGCACGGTCAGCGGCGTGCCCGCCAACGCCAACCCCGCCAAGGTCATCAACATGAGCCTCGGCGGTGGCGGCACCTGCGGTGCGACCTACCAGAACGCCATCAACGGCGCGGTGGGTCGCGGCACCACCGTCGTCGTCGCGGCCGGCAACAGCAACGCCAACGCGGCGAACTACCAGCCGTCGTCGTGCACGAGCACCGTCGTCGTCGCCGCGTCGGATCGTGAGGGCAACCGCGCGAGCTACAGCAACTACGGCACGATCGTCGACGTCACGGCCCCCGGCGGTGAGACCGCAACCCAGGCCAACGGCGTGCTGTCCACGCTCAACACCGGCACGACGGTCCCGGCCAACCCGGCCTACGCCTACTACCAGGGCACCTCGATGGCGACCCCGCACGTCGCCGGCCTCGCGGCGCTCGTCCTCGGCGAGAAGGCGCACACCCCGGCGGAGCTCGAGTCGGTCCTCAAGGCCGGCACCCGCGCTCTCGCGGGCACCTGCTCGGGCGGCTGCGGCACCGGTCTGGTCGATGCGACGAAGACCATCGCGTCGCTCACCGCACCGGCCGGCGCGACCTTCACCAACAGCGCGGACTACGCCATCGCCGACGGCGCGACCGTCGACTCGCCGGTGACGGTCAGCGGCCGCACCGGCAACGCGCCCACCACCACGCAGGTAGCGGTCGACATCCGCCACACCTACCGGGGCGACTTGCAGGTCGACCTCGTCGCCCCCGACGGCACGCTCTACCGGCTGAAGTCGATCAGCTCGAGTGACAGCGCCGACGACGTCATCGCGACCTACACCGTCAACGCCTCGAGCGAGGTCGCCAACGGGACCTGGAAGCTGCGGGTCTACGACGCCTACGCGGGCGACACCGGCTACATCAACAGCTGGAGCATCACCGTCTGACCGCCCCGACCGTCTGACCGTACGAACGACGGGGCGCCCGCCCAGCGGGCGCCCCGTCGCATGCGGCCCTGACCGATAGCGTGCGTCGGGACGACGAGGGAGGGCCGTGAACGAGGGACCGCCGCTGTTCGCGCAGCACATCGGCGACAGCGGACCGACGGTGGTGTTCCTGCACGGCCTGTTCGGCCAGGGCAAGAACTTCACCACCGTCGCCAAGGCCCTCGCGCCCGACCTGCGGTCGCTGCTGGTCGACCTGCCGAACCACGGCCGCTCGCCGTGGACGGGCACCACGGCCTACCTCGCCGCCGCCGACGCCGTCGCCGCCACCATCCGCGCGCAGGCTGACGGACCGGTGCACGTGGTCGGCCACTCGATGGGCGGCAAGGTCGCGATGGTCCTCGCGCTGCGCCACCCCGAGCTCGTCGACCGGCTGGTCGTCGTCGACATCTCGCCTGCACCGAGCGACGGGTCGGCGGAGTTCGAGCACCTGCTGGGCAGCCTGCAGCGACTCGACCTGACAAGGGTCACGCGGCGCGCAGAGGCGGACGAGCGGTTGGCCACCGACATCCCCGACGACCGCGTGCGCGGCTTCCTGCTGCAGAACCTGCGGAGTGGCCCGGACGGTTGGCACTGGCAGGCCGACCTCGCGCTGTTGTCCCGCGAGCTGCCGACCATCGCCTGCTGGCCAGACGTCTCCGGGACCTTCGAGGGCCGAGTGCTCTGGCTCGCTGGGGACCGCTCCCCCTACGTCCGTCCCGAGCACGCCGCGCCGATGCGGGCGCTGTTCCCCCGGACCGTGCTCGTGACCGTCAAGCAGGCCGGGCACTGGCTGCACTCGGAGCAGCCCGAGGCGTTCACCTCCGCGTTGCGCACCTTCCTGCTCTGACGTCCTGCTCTGACGTCCTGCACGGCCGCCGACGTGCAAAGCGGTCATGTCGGACTACAGACAGCGGGCGTCCAGCGGGCCTAGCCTCCCGTCACCGGGGCAGGTCCCGGGCTGCTCCGAGAGGCACCGCCCCGTGACCCACCCCCTCGCGTCCCGCACGGCACTGGCCGCCACCGCACTTGCCCTCGTCGCGGCCGGGGCGAGCGTCCCTGCCGCGTCGGCCTCCCCTGCGGACAAGACCAACCGCGGCGCCACGGCGACCGGCCAGGCCGTCGAGCGGCTGATCGTGCACTTCGCCGACGGGACCGCTGCTGACACCGACGACGCGGCTGCCCGGGCCGAGGTCGCCGCTGTCGGCCGCGGCTCGGGCCACCAGCTGTCGGTGACCCGGCGGCTGTCGACCGAGGGCGTGCTCGTCCAGGTGGCGGCGCCGCTCGACGGGCCCGCCGCCGACCGCCTGATCGCCCGCTTCGTGGAGCGCAGCGGAGTCGCCTACGCCGAGGTCGACGCGACGATGATCGCAACCCTCACCCCGAACGACAGCAACTACGGCCAGCAGTGGCACTACTCCGAGCCGCTGGCCGGCATGAACCTCCCGACGGCCTGGGACACCGCGGACGGCACCGGCGTCACCGTCGCCGTCCTCGACACCGGCATCACCCGCCACCCCGACCTCGACGCAAACGTCCTCGGCGGCTACGACTTCGTCAGCAGCGCGACCAACGCGCGCGACGGCGACGGCCGCGACCCCGACCCGACCGACCTCGGTGACTACTACGCCCGCAACGAGTGCGGCAAGGGCGTTCCCGGCTCCAACAGCTCCTGGCACGGCACCCACGTCGCCGGGACCATCGGCGCGGTGACGGGCAACGGGCTCGGTGTCTCCGGGGTGGCCTTCGGCGCGAAGGTGCAGCCGGTGCGGGTGCTCGCCAAGTGCGGCGGCACGCTGGCCGACATCGCCGACGCGATCACGTGGGCCTCCGGCGGCACGGTCAGCGGCATCCCGGCCAACGCCAACCCGGCCACGGTCATCAACATGAGCCTCGGCGGTGGCGGCACCTGCGGCGCGACCTACCAAAACGCCATCAACGGTGCGGTCGCGCGCGGCACAACCGTCGTCGTCGCCGCGGGCAACAGCAACGCCAACGCCGCGAACTACCAGCCGTCGTCGTGCCAGAACGTCGTCGTCGTCGCGGCCTCGGACCGCCAGGGCAACCGCGCCGCCTACAGCAACTACGGCGCCATCATCGACGTCACGGCCCCCGGCGGTGAGACCGCGACGCAGGCCAACGGCGTGCTGTCGACGCTCAACACCGGCACCACCGTGTTGGGCGACCCCGCCTACGCGTACTACCAGGGCACCTCGATGGCCACCCCCCACGTCGCGGGCCTCGCCGCGCTGCTGCTCGGCGAGAAGGCCTTCACACCGTCGGCTCTGGAGACGGCACTCAAGGCCGGCACCCGGCCGCTCGCCGGCAGCTGCTCCGGCGGCTGCGGAGCCGGCCTCGTCGACGCCGCGAAGGCCGTGGCCGACACCGTCACCCCCTGACCGCTGGCCCCGTTCCTTGAACGGTGCGGGGCCGCTGTTCGTCGTACGGTCCATGGACCATGCGCACGGATCAGGCAGACCCGGTCGAGCGGGAGGTCGTGGACCACGCGCTGGAGCGGCGCGCGCTGCTGTGGACCGGCACGTCGGCGACAGCGAGGGCGCGGCGTACGCGGTGGTCCGACGCGCTGTGACGCAGCGCACCGGGTTGTGCGCGCTGCGACAGGGAAGGATCGGCGGGTGAGCCGACTCGGGGACCGCCTGTCACGCCTGCGCTGGAAGCGCCTGATCCTCGTCGGGGGAGGGGGTGGCTTCCTGACGCTGCTGGCGCTGTTCGGCATCGCCTACGCCGCGACCGACATCCCCGACGTCAACGCCGACGCGAGCGCGCAGTCCACGACGCTGCTCTACGCCGACGGCGGCGAGATCGGCAGGGTCGGCCAGCAGAACCGCAAGATCGTCGGCCTGGAGAAGGTCCCCGACCACGTCCAGAAGGCGGTGCTCGCCGCCGAGGACCGCGGCTTCTACACCGAGCCCGGCATCAGCCCGAAGGGCATCGCCCGCGCCCTGCTCACCAACATCAAGGGCGGCGGCTCGGTCCAGCAGGGCGGGTCGACCATCACCCAGCAGTACGCCAAGAACGCCTTCCTCACCCAGGAGCGCACCTACACGCGCAAGGTGAAGGAGGTCTTCATCGCGCTGAAGATGAGCCGCTCGGTGTCGAAGGACCAGATCCTCGAGGACTACCTCAACACCATCTACTTCGGCCGCGGGGCGAGCGGCATCGAGGTCGCTTCGCAGGTCTACTTCGGCAAGTCCACCGACAAGCTCACCATCGCGGAGGGCGCGGTTCTCGCCGCGACGATCCGCTCCCCAGCCGCCTACGACCCGACGCGCCACCCCGAGCGCGCGAAGGACCGCTTCGAGTACGTCCTGGGCGGCATGGTCGACAAGGGCTGGCTGGAGCCGGGTGAGCGCGGCGACGTCGACTACCCGAAGGTGCTCGAGCCCGGGAAGGGCCCTGGTGCGAAGAACAACGACCTGTCCGGTCCCAAGGGCCACGTCATCGCCCAGGTGATGGAGGAGATCCAGCGACGCGGCTTCGGCGAGGACAAGCTCGCCGCAGGCGGCTTCACGGTCAAGACGACGATCCGGCGCGAGGCCCAGGCCGCGGCGGTCGAGGCGGTGCAGGAGCTCACCGGCGACTCGCCTGGAGCGGCGGGCCTTCAGGGCGCGCTCGTCGCGGTCAAGCCCGGCACCGGTGAGGTGTGGGCTTACTACGGCGGCGCGACCGGCACCGGCTTCGACTACGCCACCCAGGCCGTCCGCCAGCCCGGATCGTCGTTCAAGCCCTACGTCCTCGCGGCCGCCCTCGAGGAGGGCATCAGCCTGCGCTCGCAATGGGACGGCAACGACAACAAGCGCTTCGGCAGCACCGAGATCGACAACTTCGGCGACGAGTCCTACGGCCGGGTCGACCTGGTGGAGGCCACCCAGAAGTCGATCAACACCGCCTACTACGAGCTGTGCGTCAAGGTGGGTGCCGCCAAGGTCGCCGAGCTCGCCCGCAAGGCGGGGATCCCCGACTCGGTGCCGCTCGCGGACAAGGACGGCGAGCCCAACTGCAACATCGCGCTCGGCGGCTACGAGGTGCACGTCGCCGACCAGGCCGTCGGCTACGCCACCTTCGGGTCGCAGGGCGACTACGTCCAGCCGTTCGTCGTCAAGAGCGTCACGGACCGCGACGGCGACCTGGTCTACGAGGGCAAGGTCATCAAGCAGCGCGCGTTCGAGCGCGACGTCGCCGCGGATGCGACCTTCGCGATGACGCAGGTCATCGAGCGCGGCAGTGGTCGTGGGGCCCAGCTGGCCGGTGGGCGCCCCGCGGCCGGCAAGACGGGGACGACGTCGGGCAACAAGGACGTCTGGTTCGCCGGCTACACGCCCCAGCTGTCCGCTGCGGTCTGGCTCGGCTACGACAACCCCAAGACGATCGTCATCAAGGGCCGGCAGGCGACCGGCGGCGCGTTCGCCACCGGGATCTGGAAGACGTTCATGGACGCCGCGCACGAGGGACAGCCCATCGAGCAGTTCCCGCCACGGGCCAACGTCGGGCGTGACCGCGGCGGCGACACCCCGACCGGGCCCGAGCCGACCGCGACGGCCACCCCCAGCGCCACGGCGACCGCGGTGCCGACCGACGTGACGCCGACCGGGGTCATCCCCACCGACGTCACGCCCACGGACGAGCCCACGCAGCAGCCCACGAACGAGCCGACCCAGCAGCCGACCCAGCAACCCACGCAGCAGCCGACCTCCCCGCCGCCCTCGGCCGCGGCGCAGGCGAGCCCGACCCCCTGACCGAGTCGGGCCCGCCCGGCGGGGCACCTGGCGAAGGCGCCCCCGCGTAGGCGAGGATCGGCGGCGTGACTGCCCCGACCCTCGTGCGTCCCTCCGACGACGACCCCGTCATCGCCGGTGCCGTCCAGGCGATCGGCGGCCCACCCGGGAAGCGCGCCCGCATCGGCGAGCGTCGGCTCTGGACGCCGATCCGCGTCATCGTCGCGCTGACGCTGCTCACCAGCCTGCTCGGCCTGTGGCAGAAGTCGCCGTGCCGGGTGCACCCCTGGGCGGACGAGTACCAGTACACGAGGCTCTGCTACACCGACGTCTTCGCGCTCTACTTCGCCGAGCGGCTCAACGAGGAGAAGGACGCCCAGGGCAACGTCACCCGCGCCGGGGCGACGCCCTACCTCGACCACCCGGTGGAGTACCCGCCCGTCATCGGCGCCGTGATGGGCACCGTCGCGAAGGTCGTCAACACGCTGCCCGACGACCAGCGGCCGCGCCGCTTCTACGACCTCACCTGGGTGCTGCTCACGGGCTGCGCCGTGGTCGTCGCCGTCACGACCGCGCGCCTCGCCGGGCGGCGAAGGGTCTGGGACGCCGCGCTGTTCGCGGCCGCCCCCGGGCTGCTCCTTCACGCGACGACCAACTGGGACCTCGTCGCGACCGCGATCGCCGGCCTCGCGCTCGTGCAGTGGCAGCGCCGCAGACCGCTCGCCGCCGGCGTACTGCTCGGTGTCGCGACCGCGACCAAGCTCTACCCCGTCCTGCTCGTCATCCCGCTGTTCCTGCTGTGCCTGCGGGCGAAGCGGCTCAAGGAGTGGCTCACCGCCGCGATCGCCCTCGTCATCGCCGCGGGCGCGATCACCGTGCCGGTCTACCTCACCAGCCCCTACTTCGTGGAGCAGAACGGCGCGCAGGTCCGGGTCGCCGACAGCCCGCTCGACCGGATCGGCGACGAGGGCCTCGGGGCGCTGTCACCGCACGTCGACACCCCCTTCGCCTTCGCCGACGGCCGGCCCAAGCGGGCGGTCAACAGCGCCTACCGCTTCTACGAGCTCAACACCACGCGCGGAGCCGACTGGGACTCGCTGCACTTCGCGTTGCGCACCTGCTCCAACGAGGCCCGCGGCGACACCGACGACACGCCCCGCACCGGACTGACCGCCGTCGTCGAGAGCATCCGAGGCCTGCTGTCCGACGCCGTCGACGGCACCTGCGACGGGGCGGCGCGGCTGCTGCTCGACGACGGCCAGCTCGAGGGCGAGGCCCCCGAGGCCCTCAACCGCACGGTCGCGATCGGCTTCCTGCTGTCCCTGCTCGTCATCGCCGCGATCGTGCTGCGCGCCCCCCGACGGCCCCGCCTCATGCAGGTGTCGTTCCTCGTCCTCGTGGCCTTCCTGCTCACCAACAAGGTCTTCAGCCCGCAGTACGTCCTGTGGCTGCTGCCCGTCGCGGTGCTCGCCCGCCCGCGCTGGCGCGGCTTCCTCGCCTGGCAGGTCACCGAGGCGTTCGTGCTCTTCACGCGCTTCTACTACTTCGTGCACCTCGACTCCCCCGAGGGCAAGGACGAGGGCCTGCACGTCGAGTGGTTCGTCGGCGCGGTGCTGCTGCGCGACCTCGCGCTGCTCGTGCTGTGCGCCCTCGTGGTCCGCGACATGTACCGCCCGGAGCACGACGTGGTCCGCGCCGACGGCGACGACGACCCGGCCGGCGGGGTGCTGGACGGCGCGCCCGACAGGCGCGACGTCGCCGAGCCCTCTTCGTCGTACGACGACCGCGAGCTCCAGCGCGCCTAGCCTGCGCAGGGCGGCTGCCCGGGACCCGGAGACCCTCCTAGCCCATGTGCCGACACGTGGTGACGCGTGCCCGGAGGTCCGGTTGAGCCTCCGTTGTGATGATCACCCGATTCGCTACGCCGGACCATCCTTCGTTCCCATCTCTGGCTGAAGCGCTCCCGCGGGACCCCGGCGCTGCCGACACCGGACGTGCGTCGCTACCGGATCGGTCCACCGTGCCGGTGCGCGTCCGCGGTGCGCCCGCCCCGTGACGCCCGTCCACACCTTTTAGGAGGTGAACATGAAGACGATCTCGAAGCGCATTCGGACTGCGGTCCTCGCCTCCGGCGGTCTCGTCGCGCTGGTAGCCACCGTGGGTGCCGGCGTGAAGTGGCACTAGCCAGGCCGGCCGCTGCGCGCGGCCCCCGCTGACCCGCGTCCGCGTCTCCCCTCGGGGCGCGGACGTGGCAGCTCGCACACCACTCCGACGGCCACAAGGAGGTCAGTCCATGACCCAGCTCCCACTCAGCGTTCGCCGCATCGTCGTCAGTGTGTGCGTGGCCGCCCTCCTGGCCCTGGCCTTCGTCGGGGCATTCACCGAGCCGCGCTCGCTCGTCACCTACAGCCGGATCCACCTGCTGCTGGCCTTGCTCATCCTGCTCGGCGAGCTCCGCCCCATCGTCATCGCCCGCGGTGACACCTCCGACGAGATCACGATCTCCTCGACCTTCAGCCTCGCGCTCATCCTCGTCGGCCCCCTGGGCCTCGCCCTCCTGGCACAGGGCGTCTCCGTCGCCATCGAGGACGCCCGCTCGGGCAAGCCGCTCGTCAAGACCGTCTTCAACGTCGCGCAGTACAGCCTGACCGTGGTCGCGTCCCGCGCGACCTTCTGCCTGCTGACGGGCAAGGACCCCCTCTCGGCGGCACCGCTGTCCGTCCCCGGCGACATCCCGGCGGCCCTGTGCGCGGGCGTCGTCTTCTTCTGCATCAACAACCTGCTGTCCGGCATCGTGACGGCCCTCGCGCAGGACGTCCCCGTCGGCGCGCACCTGCGGGCCGACATCCGCTTCCAGCTCGCCACCTCCGGGGTGCTGCTCAGCTTCGCGCCCGTCGTCGCGACGGCGCTGCACGACAGCCTGTGGCTGGCCCCCCTGCTGGTGCTGCCGATCCTCGCGATCCACAAGAGCGCCCAGTTGGCCGCCGAGCGCGAGCACACGGCGCTGCACGACTCGCTCACCGGCCTGCCCAACCGCTCGCTGTTCCGCCTCCGCGCCGAGCGCAGCCTGCAAGACGCCGACCGGACCCACCGCGGCATCGCCGTGATGCTGGTCGACCTGGACCACTTCAAGGAGATCAACGACACCCTCGGCCACCACATCGGCGACGAGCTGATCATCGAGGTCGGCAAGCGACTGCGCACCGGGACGCGCGGCGTCGACACCGTGGCCCGCCTCGGCGGGGACGAGTTCGCGGTGCTGGCCCCCGTCGGGCGGCACGAGGACGCCCTCGACCTGGGTCGCCGTCTGCTCGAGTCCCTGCGGGAGTCCTTCACCGTGCAGGGCGTCCGGCTCGACGTGCAGGCCAGCATCGGCATCGCCATCTCCCCCGCGCACGGGGTCGACGTCGACACCCTGGTCCAGCGGGCCGACATCGCGCTCTACGCCGCGAAGGTGGACCGCGGCACGATCAGCGTCTACGAGTCCAGTGCCGACAGGCACACGGTCGAGCGGCTGGCGCTCGCCGCCGAGCTGCGGGTCGCCCTCGACGAGGGTGACCAGATCTTCCTCGAGTACCAGCCGCAGGTGAGCGCCTCCACTGGGCAGCTGCAGGGCTTCGAGGCGCTGTGCAGGTGGGACCACCCGCAGCACGGCCGGCTGCTGCCCGACACCTTCCTCCCGGTCGCGGAGAACACCGGGCTCATCGGCCCGATGACGATCGCGATCGTCGACACCGCCCTCGGGGCCGTGGCGAGCTGGCGCGCGCAGGGCCATGACGTGACCGTCGCGGTGAACCTGTCGGCGCGGCACATCTCCGACCTCGCTCTGCCCGAGGCCGTCCGCGGGCTCCTGCGCACGTGGGACCTGCCCGGCTCCGCCCTCGTCCTCGAGGTGACGGAGACCGTCATCATGGCCGACCCGGTGCGGGCCGCGACGGTCCTGGCCGAGCTCCGCGACCTCGGGATCAGCCTGGCCGTCGACGACTTCGGCACCGGCTACTCCTCGCTCGCCTACCTCCGCGACCTCGCGGTCGACGAGCTCAAGATCGACAAGTCGTTCGTCCAGTCCCTCGAGAGCAGCCCGGACGACGCCGTCATCGTCCGGTCCACCATCGAGCTCGCGCACAACCTCGGCCTGCGGGTCGTGGCCGAGGGCGTCGAGACGGGCCGGGCGCTGCGGCTGCTCGAGTCCTGGCGCTGCGACACCATCCAGGGCTACGTCGTCAGCCGCCCCCTGCCCGCGTCCGAGGTCCTGCCCTGGATCGTGTCGAAGCACCCCCTGTCCGGTCTCCACACCGTTCCGGACGTACCGCCGCAGGAGCGAAGCACCGCATGCTGATCCTCGCGCTGCTGCTCCTCGCACTGGTCGCGGTCCCGCTGACGGGCGGCAGGCTCGAGCGGCTGACGCAGCTCGGCCTCGAGCGGCAGCGGCTCATCGTCGTCGCCCTGCTCCTGCAGGTCCTGGCGATCAGCGTCGTGCCGGGGTGGCCACGACCGGTCCTCGTCGCGGCCCACCTGGCGTCCTACGGCCTGGCCGCGGCCTTCGTGTGGCTCAACCGCCGGGTGGCGGGAGTGCCGCTGGTGGCGCTCGGCGCGGCCCTCAACGCGGTGACGATCGCGCTCAACGGCGGCACGCTGCCGGCGTCCCCGAGCGCCCTGCGACAGGCGGGCATCACCACGCCCCCGGGCGAGTTCGTGAACTCCGCCGCGCTGGCCGACCCACGGCTGGGCTTCCTGGGCGACGTCTTCGCCTCACCGGCCTGGCTGCCCCTGCGCAACGTCTACAGCGTCGGCGACGCGCTCATCCTCGCCGGCGCGGTCTACGCGATCCACGTGACCTGCCGGCGACCCACGAGGGCGCAGCGCCGACGCAGTGCCGCGACGCCGTCCTGGGCGAAGGCGACCCGGCTGGCAGCCGCGGGCACGCAGGGCTGAGCGCGGCTCACCCGTCGTAGAGAGCGCGGCTCACCCGTCGTAGACGTAGCCGAGCCCGCGGACCGTCCTGATGAGGGCGGGACCGTCGGAGCCCTCGAGAGCGAGCCGCAGCCGGCGCACGTGCTCGGTGACGGTAGGGAGCGCGGACAGCGCAGTACCGGTCCAGACCAGGTCGAGGAGCTCCTGGCGCGACAGGACGCGACCGCGGTGGGTCATCAGGCAGGCGAGCAGGTCGAACTCCATGCGCGTGACCTCGACCGGCCTCCCGTCCACCCGCAGCTCACGGCGGCCCAGGTCCATCCCGACGCGGGTGCGGTCGGGCGCGGCCGCGCCGCTCTGGTCGCGCCGCCGCAGCGCCCCCATCACCCTGGCCGTCAGCTCCCGGTTGGCGCACGGCTTGACGAGGTAGTCGTCCGCGCCCATCTCGAGCCCCATGATCCGGTCGACGTCGGTGTCACGATCGGTCAGCACGATGATCGGGATCATGCTCGCCGCGCGCAGCCGGCTGAGGAACCGCAGGCCGTTCGCTCCGGGGAGGGCCACGTCGAGCACGACCATGTCGATCCCGTTGTCGTCGTCGAGCAGCGCCTGCGCCGAGCACTCATCCGCCGCCTCGAGCACCGTCATCCCGGCTCGGCGCAGCCCGTCGGCGGTCACGCTTCGAGCGCAAGCGTCGTTGTCCACCACGAGCACCACATGCCCGGAGGGCGTCATATCAGAAGTGTAAGGACCTTGTCCAGATCCGTCCCGTTCCCGAGGGCCACATCTACATCACCAGCGCGGGCTCGCGGGCGTCGGCCCCGATCGGGCGCGGCTCGTCGGTGGCGAGCTCGCTGCGGACGAAGACGACCATGAGCAGCACGAGCATGACAGCCCGGCCCCAGACGCCCAGCACCAACATCTGCTTCGGGATGCCGAAGTCGATGCCGCGGCTGAGGTCGAAGTACCAGCGGAAGAGCCCGACGTAGAGCAGCGCGTCGAAGGCGAGGTAGGCCGTCCACCACCCCCACCGGACGCGGACGAGCGCGAAGAACGGCAGCAGCCACAGGGCGAACTGCGGCGAGTGCGCCTTGTTGAGGAGCATGAACGCGCACAGCATCGCGGCGCTGACCTGCACCCACGGGTAGTCGCCAGGTGTCGGTCCCGCCGGGCGCGAGCGCCACCAGGCGTAGCCGAGCACGGCAGCCCAGCAGGCGACGAGCAGCGCCGGCACGAGCCGGTTGAGCTGGTCGGTCGTGAGCTCCGGGAGGCCCCAGAACCAGATGCTGTTGGAGGTGATGTCGGCCCCCCGCAGCTTCTGGAAGGCGTACGGCGCCCACCACCCGTCGGCGTTGACGACCAAGAAGGGGACGTTGACCGCGGCCGTCACCAGCGCGAAGGCACCCGCGGAGGACGCGGCCCCGGAGCGGTCACCGCGGCGCAGGTGCCAGAGCAGCAGGGCGACGACGAGGAAGCCCGGCCACAGCTTGAGCGACGCCCCGACGGCCAGCGCCGCCGCCGCCGCGCTCGGGTGACCGCGCCACCACAGGTAGACGGCACCGACGGTGGCGGCGACGACCAGCAGGTCCCAGTTGTGGAAGGAGTACCAGACCAGCGGTGGCCCCGCGGCCCAGACCAGCGCCCGCCAGCGGACCATCCGCGCGAGCAGCCAGGTGGTGAGGAACGCGAACGGCGCCAGGACCAGCGCGGTCGCCGACAGGTAGGCCGGGGCGCTGTCCACCCACAGCGACGGCAGCCACGCGGCGAGGCCGGTGAGGACGGGGTACTCGAGGACGCCGCCGGTGAGCTGCGGCGCACCGGGCAGGCCGTCCGGTCCGAGGGGCCGCTCCAGACCGCCCTCGACGTAGGGGAAGCGCTGCTCGCGCAGGCCTCGTGCGTCGTACAGGAACTGGATGTCGTTGCTGCACAGCAGCCGGTCGCGGTCGGCATTGTAGTCGGGCTTGCACTGCGCCTTGAGCAGGTAGCCGGCGACGACGAGCACACCGGTCAGCAGCAGCAGGGCGGCAGCGAGCCGTCGACGGTCGACCACCCGGGCAGGCTAGACGGGAACGACGGGCAGGCCGACCTTGACGACGTCGTCACGGACGAACGGGTCGTGCCAGCCGTCGTCCACGGTGATGGCCCAGCGGTAGCGGCCAGGGGCGGCCGGCAGGACAGCGGGCCCCTCCTCGCCCAGCCCGACCGGTGCCGAGCGCAGGCCGGCCCACTCGAGGCGGACCTCGGTGCCCTCACCGCTCTCCTGCGCGACGACGTCGCCGGCTGGGTCGGTGAGCTCGACCCGCCAGGGGGCGATGTGACTGAGCTGCCCGGTGACCACCAGCGGGGTGGGCGCGTGGACGGGGGCGCCGGTCACGGCGGTCTCGGTGACCCGCGGGGCCGGGCCCAGCAGGATCTTCGCGCCGCGCCGGACCTCGGACAGCGCGTCCATCAGCGACCCGGGGCACGCGGTCGTCGAGGTCGCCTGGTGTCCGAAGACCCGCGGCAGGGTGGCCTGCCGGCCGGCGCGGTAGCGGGGCGAGCCCTTGCTGG
Organism: Mycobacteriales bacterium; assembly: GCA_030697205.1. Classification (NCBI taxonomy): domain Bacteria; kingdom Bacillati; phylum Actinomycetota; class Actinomycetes; order Mycobacteriales; species Mycobacteriales bacterium. Next base: position 39,283 of record JAUYQP010000052.1, on the reverse strand, counting down.
TGAGGGTGACGGTGCCGGTCGGGTCGAAGCGCCAGGTGGCGGCGGCGTAGGCCGCGACCCGGGCCAGGGCATGGGTCACCGGCTGCGTCGGGCGCGCCTTCGTGTAGTCGCCGAGCACCGCGACGCCCAGGGTGGCGGTGTTGAACCCGGCGGCGTGGCTGCCGATCGTGGCCTTGCCGAAGCCGCCCTTGCGGCCCTCCCACACCTGGCCGAACCGGTCGACGAGCAGGTTGTAGCCGAGGTCGTCCCAGCCACGGCTGCGCACGTGATAGGCGTAGTCGGCGCGGATCAGCGCGGGGACGTCGCTCGCGTCGTAGTCGTTGCGCTGGACGGTGTGGTGGACGACGACGGCCCGCACGCTGCCGGCGTACTCGGGGCGGCCCTTGCGGATCGACTCGTCGGCGCCCCAGTCCGCGCGGTTCTTCGCGCGGAGCAGACCGCTAGCGGGCCGGGTCGCGGCCTGTGCGCTGCGTGCGGCTGGTCGCCGGGTCGTCGCGTCGGCGACGGTGACCAGGCGCAGCCCGCGCGGCGCCCCGGTCACGTGCAGCTGGACATCGCTCGCGCCCGTGGGCCGCCAGGACGGCTCGGTCGACGGGGTCGTGCCGGCCGGTGCCTCGGTCTCGGGCTGGTCCCAGGCGGTCCAGCCGGCGGGGGTCCGCCAGCGCAGCCGGACGGTCGCGGCGCCGCTCTGCCAGGTGACGCCGACCAGCCGGGCATCGCGGACCGCCGCAGTCGTGGTGCCGACGGCCAGTGCGGCAGAGCGCACGACCGGCTCGAGGACGGTGGGCGCAGCCAGGCTCGGTAGGACGGGGGCGGTCACGGCGAGGGCGACGACGACAGCGGTACGGCGGAGCACGGGCGGCCTTCCGAGGAGCCTGCTGGGTGTGGCCACCCCTCGCGAGGGGTAGAGGTGGGGGCCGTCCCGCCAGCCTGCCCGAGTGATGTTGCTACGTCCAGACCTGCCCCACTTTCCGCCCGCTCGCCCCGCGCCCCGCCCCGCCCCCGCCCGCCCCTTGCAGCCCTCCTCTGGCGGATTGGGTGGCAATCCTCGGCGTGTCGACGGCCGCCGCGCCGAGGAAAGCCACCCAATCCTGGGGGAGGCGCGCACTGATCAGGCCGCGCGGCGACCCTCGACCTGCGGCCAGGGTGTCCGGGCCGGCAGCAGCGGGCCGCGGGCGAGCACCACCAGCCCCGGCGGCTCGGGAGCCAGCAGCGTCCGCCGTTCCGCCGCGAGCCCGGCCAGCGTGCGGATGTGGGCAGCCGGGTCCCTGCGGAACCGCTTTGGGGTCGCGTGGTGGAGCAGCAACCCGACGCCGCGCCACCGCTCGTGACGCAGCAACGTGGTGTCGAGCAGGTCCGCGGTGCCGTGCCACTCCTCGCTGTCCTGCTCGTCACCGAGGCCGAGCCCGAGGAACCACGCGTCCGGCGAGCCCATCAGCACGCCGTCGACGTAGACGTCCGGGTTGAGGAGGTACGGCGGGAGCACCCCGCGCCGGGCAGCCGGCAGCAGGTGGTCGTGCAGGTCCCCCTCCGGCGCCGAACGGATGCCGTCGACGATGTCGTGTACGACCCGCGGGAGGTGACCGGCGCCGGGGCCGGGACGGCGCGCGTGCATCACGACGGCGTCCCAGTCGACCCGCGGGTCGCGGCGACCGGCCGTCCCGATCGCGCGGGCGTCACGCAGCGACCGGCAGTCACGGACGGCGTCGGCGACGCAGCGTGGGAGGTCGGCGAGCAGCAGTGGTCGTAGCCCCGGTAGGCGGTGCTCGACGGAAGCGGGCAGGTGGCGGGTGCGCACGAGCGAGCACGTCTCGTTGGTCGAGCGGGTCGTCTCGTGATCCACCAGCACGCGCACCGGACCGTCCGGCTCGCGGATGCCGGCGAGCCCGTGCAGCCAGCAGCCCGCGGCGCCGGTGATCCGGCCACGACGGCCGGTGTGGAGCAGCGCAGCGTGGCAGCGCTGCACGAGGTCCGCGGGGCCGGGACTGGTGAGGTAGATGCCCGGCAAGAGCTCGAGCCACCGCCGGGCGCGCACCTCCCGCAGGGCGAGCTCGTGATCGCACCCCGCCTCGAGAAGAAGCGCCCTGCTCACCACTCCCGCCCGGGGAGCGGCCAGCGCTGACACGACCTGACGTCGAAGTGCGTCCACGTCGTACATCCAGCCGTCGCTCGACCCACCCCGCCATCCCCGGACGGCGATCTGTGGACGGACCCCGCGCCCTGTGGATGTCGCCGACCCGCGCCGCTATCCGCCGCCCGACCCGTTGCCGATTGGGCGGACTCTCTCGGCGTGTCCCGTCGCGCCACGCCGAGGAAAGCCACCCAATCGCCAGGGGGGCGGGGCGGGGGGAGCGCGGGGGGGCGGGGGGCGGGGGGGGCGGGGGGCCGCGCGGTCAGGTGGGGAGGTGGGCGCGGAGGTAGGCGATGTCCTCGGCGTGGCCGGCGCTCGGGGTCTCGACCACCACGGGGGCGCCGGCCGCGGCGACCACCGCCACCAGGGCGTCCGCCCCGATCTCGCCCGACCCCACGTTGGCGTGCCGGTCCGCACCCGACCCGAAGGCGTCGCGCGAGTCGTTGCAGTGCACCAGGTCGATCCGCCCCGTGATCGCCGTCACCCGCGAGACCACGTCGACCAGGGCCTCCCCGCCGGCGTGCGCGTGGCAGGTGTCGAGGCAGAAGCCGACGTTCGGGAAGCCGCCGATGCCGTCCCACAGCCGCGCGAGCGCGTCGAAGCGGCGGGCCATCGCGTGGTCGCCGCCGGCGGTGTTCTCGAGCAGCACCGGCAGCGGCGCCTCCCACCGCTCGAAGGCCTTCACCCAGTTGGCGACGCCGACCGCCGGGTCGTCGCCCTTCGAGACGTGGCCGCCGTGCACGATCACGGCCGTGGCACCGAGCGCGGCCGCGGCGGCGCAGTGCTCGGCGAGGATCTTGCGCGACGGGATGCGGATCTTGTTGTTGGTCGAGGCGAGGTTGACGACGTAGGGCGCGTGCACGTAGAGCTCCAGCGACCCCCGCTCCTCGAGCTCCGCCGGCACCACCGGCTTCTTCCACCCCTGCGGGTCGCCGAGGAAGACCTGCAGCAGGTCCGCCCCCCGCTCCGCGGCTTCCGCAACGGGCGCGTCCTGCCCGACGTGGGCCCCGATCCTCAGCACGAGCTGACACTACGACTGCCGGTACGACGCGAAAGCACCACCTGAGCGCCCGGCCCTCTCTACAGTGGGTGTCATGAGCCAGGACGGGGACGCCGCCGCCTTCGACGCCTTCGTGCAGGCGCGCTCTCCCCGACTACTGCGGACCGCCCAGCTCCTCACGGGTGACCGTGCCGCGGCGGAGAAGGCCCTGACGCAGTCGCTCGGGGCGGCCTGGAAGCGCTGGGGTGCCCTGCAGGGCAGCGGGGCGGACGCCGTCGAGGACGAGGTCCTGCGCGGCCTGGTCGCCGCGGGCACGCGCGCCACCGCCGGTGCGGCCGCCCCCACCGGCCGGCTGCCCGAGGACCTCGGTAGCAGTGACCAGACCCGGGTGGCGGCCCGCGGAGCGCTGCGCCGCCAGCTGTCCGCGCTCCCGGCCGAGCTGCGCGCCGTCGTCGTGCTCCGCCACGCCGACGGCCTGTCGACCGAGCGCGTGGCCCGCGTCCTCGGCGAGGAGCCGGAGCAGGTCGAGCGCGCGGAGCAGGCCGCGGTCGTCCTGCTGTCGCGCGACGAGGACCTCGCGCCGTACGTCGTGGTGGCCTCGTGACCCAGCCCGAGCTCTCCCGCCTGCTCCACGAGGTCGGTGCTGTCCCCGCCCCGGCCGCCGACTACGGCGCGGTCGTGCGCGCGTCGGTCGCCAAGGCCCGGCTGGTACGCACCGGTGTCCTCTCCGGCGCCGGGCTCGCGGTCGGGATCGCGCTGATCGGCACCGCGGTCGCGCTCGCCGGTGGCGGCGGCCCCGACACCGTCGCGCAGAGCACCCCCGAGCCGGTCCCGGTCGTCACCCCGAGCGAGGAGCCGACGCCGACCGAGGAGCCGAGCCCGACCGCCGAGCCCACCGTCGAGCCGACCCCGACGCCCACCGCGACGACCCCGACGCCCGCCGCGCCGGTCGTCACCCAGCCCCCGCGCACCGCCGCCCCGGTCGAGACGACGACCCGACCGACCGACCGACCGACCACGACCCGGCCCAGCCCCAAGCCGGTGCAGACCACCAAGAGCCCCACCCCCAAGCCGTACGCCGCGAAGGGCGCCTCGGTGAGCGTCAGCTACCGCGTACTCGACTCCCAGACGCACCGCGTCGAGGTCACAGTGACCGTGCGCGATAACGACGGCTACCTGCTGTCGGGCACCCTCGACTGGGACGACGAGAGCTCCGCGGAGTCGATCGGTGCCGGCTCGACGACCTGCGGTGGCGGTGGCCGCGAGGCCCAGCCGAGCACGACGACGAAGACGTTCACGCGCACCTACACCGGCGGGGCCGAGGGCAAGCAGGTCGTCGCGCGCGTGACGACGGGGTCGTCGTGCCGCGACACCCCGCGCGAGAGCGTCTCGGGCAGCGTCTTCGTCAACGCGTGAGCCCTCCCCGCCCGCTGGTGCGACACTGGGGCGTGCGCGCTCAGACCCTCCACAGGCTGCTCGCGGTCGTCGCCGTCCTCGTGACCGCCCAACTCGGGCTGCTCGCGGGGCCGGCCATGGCCGCCGAGCGGGTCGTCGTCATCACCGCCGACGGCCCCGACCCGGTCACGCTCGCGGGCGCGAAGGTCGGCGACGTCGTCACCTTCCGCAACGAGGACGAGACCTTCCCCCACGGGGTCCGCAGCACGAGCGCCAACTGGTCCTTCGACGTCCGGCTCAACCCCGGCCAGGAGTTCACGACCGCCAAGCTCGCCAAGAGCGGCACCTACACCTACGACTCCGGCGACCTCACCCTCGACGACTACGAGGGCTCGGTCGTCGTCGGCAGCTCCGCGACCGCCAAGCCGACGCCGTCGAAGACCCGCACGGCCTCGCCCCGGCCGAGCAGCAGCGGCAGCGAGGACCCCACCCCGTCGCCGTCCTCGACCGAGACGAGCACCGGCAGCGCCACCACCCCGCCGCTCATCGGCGGCGAGGTGCCCACCCCCACGCCGAGCCCGACCGGTCCGCCTCCCGTGACCGCGCCCGACCCGACGCAGACCGAGGACCCCGACGGTGACCCCGACGGCAGCGGCACCGTCGCGCTGCCCGGCGGCACCCTGCCCGAGCCGCCGACCCCGCGCGAGTACGGCCTGCCGATCGCCGTCGCCACCGTCGGCGCCGCGGGCACCGCGAGCCTGCTCGCCCGCTTCCTGCTCGCCCACCCCGCCGGTCGCCGACAGCAGCGCCCGCTCGTCACCCTCGACGGAGCTGGCGACCCCGCCTGATACCGAACGGCAGGGGTACGAGGGCAAGGCCTGTGGACGGGCGATCCCGGCGTACGCCTGTGCCCTGCTAGCCTTCCCACGTTTGCTGACGCGAACAACCCTCCTGCCACGGAACGTCCGTGGCCGTTAGTCCACAGGAGGAGGTGGGTCACTTGCGTCACTACGAGCTCATGGTCATCCTCGACCCCGATCTTGAGGAGCGGACCATCGCGCCGTCCCTCGAGACGTTCCTCAACGTCGTTCGCAACGGCGGCGGGACCGTGGAGAAGGTCGACATCTGGGGGCGCCGGCGCCTCTCGTTCGAGATCGACAAAAAGGCCGAGGGCATCTACGCGGTCGTCGACCTCAACGCCGAGCCGGCCGTCATGAAGGAGCTGGACCGCCAGCTCAACCTCAACGAGGCCATCCTGCGCACGAAGGTCATCCGGCCCGAGCTGCGCTAGACGTCCTGTCGGACCTCACTGCCACCATTTCTAGGCACCCTTCCCCACGCTCCACCAGTGCCTCAACGAGCGGCACGCACCTGACCAACTGACTCCCGCTGCAGAGCGGGAAGGGACCCCGAGGAGATCGCCATGGCTGGCGAGACCGTCATCACCGTCGTCGGCAACCTGACCAACGACCCCGAGCTCCGCTTCACCCCCAGTGGTGCAGCGGTCGCGAGCTTCACCGTCGCCTCCACCCCGCGGATGCTGGACAAGCAGACCAACGAGTGGAAGGACGGCGACACCCTCTTCCTGCGCTGCTCGATCTGGCGGCAGGCCGCTGAGAACGTGGCCGAGTCCCTCCAGCGCGGCATGCGCGTCATCGTGCAGGGCCGGCTCAAGCAGCGGTCCTACGAGACGAAGGAAGGCGAGAAGCGCACGGTCGTCGAGCTCGACGTCGACGAGGTGGGCCCCTCCCTCAAGTCCGCCACTGCCAAGGTCAACAAGACCACGCGGCAGGGCGGCAACGGGGGCGGTGGCTACGGCGGCGGCTCGGGTGGCGGCGGCGGTTTCGGTGGCGGTGCCCCGAGCGACGACCCCTGGGCCTCTGGATCTCCAGCGGCCCCGGCGGGCGCTGCTCAGGGCGGCTCTTCCAACGGCGGCTGGTCCGACGAGCCCCCCTTCTAACTCCCCGCTCACGCTTCAGCAAAGGAACGCACTGACATGGCGAAGCCACCGCCCCGCAAGCCGAAGAAGAAGGTCTGCCAGTTCTGCAAGGACAAGGTGACCTACGTGGACTACAAGGACACGGGCCTTCTCCGCAAGTACATCTCCGACCGCGGCAAGATCCGCGCACGTCGCGTCTCCGGCAACTGCTCGCAGCACCAGCGCGACGTCGCCGTGGCCGTGAAGAACAGCCGCGAGATGGCGCTGCTGCCCTACACCTCCACGGCGCGCTGATCATGAAGCTGATCCTCAACCAGGAGGTCCCGGGCCTCGGTGCACCGGGCGACGTCGTCGAGGTCAAGGACGGCTACGGCCGCAACTACCTCGTCCCGCGCGGCATCGCGCAGCGCTGGACCAAGGGCGCCGACAAGCAGATCGCCACGATCCGTCGGGCGCGCGAGGTCCGCGAGGTCCGCGACCTCGGTGCGGCGCAGGAGATCGCGTCCTCGCTCAAGGGCCTGTCGGTCACGCTCCCGGCTCGCGCCGGCAGCGAGGGCCGGCTGTTCGGCTCGGTCACGACCGCCGACATCGTCGCGGCCGTCACCGCCGCCGGTGGTCCCAAGCTCGACAAGCGCCTCGTGCAGGTGCCCACCCCCATCAAGTCCACGGGCGCCCACACGGTCACGGTGAAGGTCCACCCGGAGGTCGAGGCCAGCCTCACCCTCCAGGTCACCGCCTCCGCCTGACGCACCAGCACCCGCTCCACCAGCACGCCGGCCGGGCCGGGTCCCCTCGGGGACCCGGCCCGTCGTCGTTCCCCTCTCAGGGTGTCCACGCCGCCACAGAGGTGACACCCCAGGAGGAAACGGGCACAACGGACACGAAGTACGACGCACCCGTCTGCCCCCGCGAGCTGTCGACCGCGATGACGCGGTCCCCCCTCGACCACCGGAGTCCCCCGTGCGCGCACGTCCTGCTCTCACCGGCACCTTCGCGGCCGCCCTCGCGGCCGCTGCCCTCGCCGTACCGCTGTCGGCCGGCCCCGCATCCGCCGTACCGCTGGCGGCTGGCCCTGCGACTGCTGGTCCTGCGGAGCAGGGCTACGACCCCGACCACGTGCTCGTGGCCTTCCAGCCCGGTCTCGCCGCAGGCGAGCGCGGTCGCGCCCACGCGACCGAGCGCGGTGAGGTGGTCAACCGGCTCGACTGGTTGCAGCTCGACGTCGTCGAGGTGCCCGAGGGCGCCGACCCCGCCGCCGTGGCCCTGCGCTACGAGCGCAACCCCAACGTCGCCTACGCCCACCCCAACTGGGAGCTGTCCTTGACCAGCGTCCCCGACGACACGCTGTTCAAGGACCAGTGGGGCCTGCACAACACCGGGCAGAGCGTCACGGGCTCCTTCGTCCGCGGCATCGCCGACAACGACATCGACGCTCCGGAGGGCTGGGACCTGGCCTTCGGCGCCGGGTCCTTCCCGACCAGCGGAGGCGCCCGGGTCGGCATCCTCGACACCGGCATCGACCTCGGCCACGTCGACCTGCTCGGCAAGACCAAGGCGTGCGCGAACGCCACCGCCGCCATCGGCGTGGTCATCGAGGGCACCTGCTCCGACGACAACCTGCACGGCACCCACGTCGCGGGCACGGTCGCCGCGGCTACGGGCAACGGCGTGGGCGTCGGCGGAGTGGCCCCCAACGCCGAGCTCGCCGTCTTCAAGGGACTCGACGCCGCGGGCAGCGGCTTCTACGCCGACATCATCGCGGGCATCCACTGGCTGCACACCAAGGGCGGCGCGAAGATCATCAGCATGTCGATCGGCGGTCCGCAGGACGCCGCCCTCGACCGGGAGCTGTCCGAGGCAGCTGCCGCCGGCACGGTGCTCATCGCCGCCGCGGGCAACGACGGCGACGCCACGAAGAACTGGCCCGCCTACCACCGCGACGTCGTCTCCGTCGGCGCCACCAACGCCGCGGGTCAGCTCGCCGACTTCAGCACCTGCAACACCGACGTAGAGGTCAACGCCCCGGGCGAGGACATCTGGTCGACCTTCCCGGGCAACGCCTACGGCGTCATCAGCGGTACGTCGATGGCCACCCCTCACGTCTCCGGCATTGCCGCGATGATCGCCTGGAAGAAGGGGCTGTCGGGGAGCCAGCTGCGCAGTGCCGTCGTGGGCTCCTCGGTGGGCTCCGGTGGCTGCAACGGCAAGGGCGTCGTCAACCTCGCGGCCGCGATGGGCGGCTCCGCGCCCGCGCCGGCACCGGTCGGGACCGGTGCCATCGCCGGCGCGGTCACAGACGCGCGGACGAAGTCGGGTCTGTCCGGTGCGACCGTCAGCTGCGGTGCAGTCGGCACGGCCAGCACCGCCGGCGACGGCCGGTACTCGCTGCCGAGCGTGGCCGCGGGCAGCTACTCCTGCACGGCCTCGGCCCCCGGCTACCGCTCCAAGACCGGCAGCGTGACGGTGACGGGCGGCAGCACGGCCGTGCTGGACTTCGCCCTGCGCTCCTGACCTCCACAGCAGCCGTACGCCGGGCCGGTCACCCCTCTCGCAGGGGTGGCCGGCCCGTCGGCTGAGCAGGTTGTCCACAGTTCGGTGCGGCGGGTCGGAAGTGTCGGTGCTGCGTGGGACCGTCGTCGGCATGGAAATCACCGGACCTGACGGGCAGGCGCTGCCGCTGCCCCTGATGGCGGCGGCCGACCTCGCACCTGTCCTCGACGAGGTCCTGGCGGTGCTGCCGGCCCGGGTCGCGCGCGCTCTCGACCGCCCTGACATCCACGTCATCGTCGGGGAGCTGCTCTCCCTCGGCTGGACCCCACCGCAGCTCGCCGCGCGGGTGAGCGGCCTGCGGATCGCCGGTGACACCGCGACCTCCGTGCGCGACCTGCTGCTCGCTCTGCTCGAGGAGGACTCCCCGCGCCGCCTCACCGACCGCGCCCGCGAGGAGCGCCACGAGCTGGCCCGCGCGGCCGGCATCCCGGTGCCGCCGCTGCGCGCCACCCCTGCCGTCACTGACCCGCTGGACCCTGATGGCCGGCGGGTGCCGGTCAGCGACGAGCAGCGGGCCCGCTGGATCGCCGAGGTCCGCAGCGGCCTCAAGGGCGTCGCCCGGCCGCGCCCGGAGCCGGTCGTGCGGACCCGTCCCGACTGCGCGATCTGCGGCCAGGAGTCGGCCTTCTTCGTCACCCGCGACGTCCACCTGTGCGGCCGGTGCGTGCACCTGCTCGAGGCCGGTCAGGTCCGGCTGGCGCCGTCGGCATGACCGGTCTCCGGTGCTCGGCAGGCCGGAGCGGAAGAGGCCGCGACTTTTCTTCGTCCACAGGCTCTGGACACAGGTGTGGGCAGGTGACAGGCAAGGCTCGACCCGCCGTCGAGAGTCTGTCCCCAGCCCTGTGCACGGTCGTCCACAGCGGCGCGCCGCGTCGTCCACACCCCACCCACACGACGATCACCAGGCGGGTTTGGCGACGCGCCGGGGACACCGGTAGGACATCTCCCGGACAGCTCGCGCGGGTGCCTGGGCGAGAGACCGAGTGGAGGGGGGACGGGTGACGGACGGGGTCGTCTCCTTCCCGCGCCAGCCCTCCGAGGACTCGTCGTACAACGGCGGCCCGTCCGGTGGCTTCGAGCGCACCCCGCCCCAGGACCTGCAGGCCGAGCAGTCCGTCCTCGGCGGCATGCTGCTCTCCAAGGACGCGATCGCCGACGTCGTCGAGGTCGTCCGGTCCGGCGACTTCTACCGCCCGGCCCACCAGACCGTCTACGACGTCATCGTCGACCTCTACGGCCGCGGCGAGCCGGCCGACCCCGTCACCGTCTCCGCCGAGCTGACCAAGGCCGGCGAGATCGGCCGCGTCGGTGGTGCTCCCTACCTCCACACCCTGATGTCGTCGGTGCCGACCGCGGCCAACGCCGGCTACTACGCGCGCATCGTCGCCGAGCAGGCGATCCTGCGCCGCCTCGTCGAGGCCGGCACCCGCATCGTGCAGCTCGGCTACGGCGGCGGCGAGGTCGACGAGACCGTCGACCGCGCCCAGCAGGCGATCTACGACGTCACCGAGCGCCGCACGTCGGAGGACTACACCGTCCTCGCCGAGCTCATGCAGGGCACGATGGACGAGCTCGAGGCGATCGGCTCGCGCGGCGGCTCGATGACCGGTGTCCCTACCGGCTTCGCCGACCTCGACTCCCTCACCAACGGCCTGCACCCCGGCCAGCTCATCGTCATCGCCGGACGTCCCGGTCTCGGGAAGGCGCTGGCGCTCGACACCCCGCTGCCGACCCCGACCGGCTGGACCACCATGGGCGAGGTCGCCGTCGGTGACGAGCTCCTCGGCGCCGACGGCCGCCCGACGTGCGTGGTCGCCGCGACCGAGGTCATGCTCGACCGCCCCTGCTACGAAGTGGCTTTCTCCGACGGCACCACGATCGTGGCCGACGCCGAGCACCAGTGGGTGACGACGAGTCGGGCCGAGCGGCGCGCCGCCGAGCCTGTCGCGACCGTCAAGACGACGGCCGAACTGGCTGCCAGCGTCCGTTGCGCCACTGCCGATGGTCGGGCCAACCACGCCGTCCCTGTCTGCGCGCCGCTCGTGGCACCGGAGGCTGAGCTGCCGATCGCGCCGTACCTGCTCGGTGCCTGGCTGGGCGACGGGCACAGTGCAGGCGCACGCCTGACGACCGCGGACCCTGAGATCGCGATGCGGATCGAGGGACTGGGCTACGTCGTGCAGCGGCAGCCGGGTGGCGCGTTGCTCTACAGCGTCAGGCTGCCCGGAGCAGCCGCGCTCCAGCCGCGGCCGTGCCTCGTCTGCGGCAGCGAGTTCACTCCCGCCCTGGGGCACGTGCGCACGTGCGGCAAGTCATGCGGGGGACGCCTCAGCCCTTCGGACAAGCAAGACGCGCCGGTGTGCCCCGACTGCGGAGGGCCCTATGCCGGCGGCGTGCGCTGCCAGGCCTGCCACAACGACCACGGCAGCGTCCAGGCCCTGCTGCGAACGCTCGGCGTCCTCAACAACAAGCACGTCCCTGCGGTCTACCTGCGCGCCTCCGAAGCGCAGCGCCGCGCGCTCCTCGCTGGACTCATGGACACCGACGGGACGGTCGCGCCTGACGGGAACCTTCAGTTCTGCGTGACGTCGGAGCGGCTCGCCCGCGATGTCCGAGAGCTCGTGCACAGCCTGGGTTACCGCTGCTCCATGACCACGCGAGCGGTCAAGGGCCGCAGGCCGTCGAGCTCGATCGCCTACACGCTCAACTTCTCGACGGCGGACCAGGTCTTCGCGCTCGAGCGCAAGCACCTGCTCCACAAGGAGCGCAGCAAGGGCGGCTTGCGTGCACGACACCGCTACGTCGTCGCTGTCCGCGCCATCCCGTCGGTGCCGGTGCGCTGCGTCGAGGTCGACAACGCCGACCACCTCTACCTCGCCAGCCGGGCCATGATCCCGACCCACAACTCGACCCTCGGGCTCGACATCGCGCGGTCGTGCTCGGTCAAGCACGGGATGAGCTCGGTCATCTTCTCGCTGGAGATGAGCAAGACCGAGATCACCATGCGCCTGCTCTCGGCCGAGGCACGCGTCGCGCTGCACCACATGCGCAGCGGCACGATGACCGACGACGACTGGACCCGCCTCGCCCGCAAGATGGGCGACGTCGCCGAGGCCCCGCTCTACATCGACGACTCGCCGAACCTCACGATGATGGAGATCCGCGCGAAGGCCCGCCGCCTCAAGCAGCGCAAGGACCTCAAGCTCGTCGTCATCGACTACCTCCAGCTGATGAGCGGCAACAAGAAGGCCGAGAGCCGCCAGCAGGAGGTCTCCGAGCTGTCCCGGTCGCTCAAGCTGCTGGCCAAGGAGCTCGAGGTCCCGGTCATCGCGATGAGCCAGCTCAACCGTGGCGCGGAGCAGCGCACCGACAAGAAGCCGCAGCTGTCCGACCTTCGTGAGTCAGGCTCGATCGAGCAGGATGCCGACGCTGTGATCCTGCTGCACCGCGAGGACGCCTACGAGAAGGAGAGCCCACGCGCGGGCGAGGCCGACTTCATCGTCGCCAAGCACCGCAACGGGCCGACCGCGACGGTCACCGTCGCGTTCCAGGGCCACTACAGCCGCTTCGTGGACATGACCCCGGCGTAGTTCGCGCGCAACTACCGAGGCTCACAGGGGCACGCCGCGAGATGCAGCCCAGGGCGCGCCGCAGAGCCCGCACCATGCGACCGCCCGCGCCGGTTCGCCGCTGCCCCAAGGGGAACGACCAGGAGGACCCACTTCCACTGACCCCTGGAGCCACCCATGAGCAAGGTCCTCTTCGTTGTCACCGGCGCGCGCCAGTGGACCCTGGCCGACGGCACCGCGCACCCGACCGGCTTCTGGGCCGAGGAGCTCGTGGCGCCGTACCGCGTCTTCACCGAGGCCGGGCACGAGGTGGAGCTGGCCACCCCCGGCGGGGTGGTGCCGGTGGTCGACGAGGCGAGCCTCGCGCCTGACGTCAATGGCGGGGAGGACGGCGCGGAGGACATGCGCATCGCGCTGAAGGGGATCAGCCAGCTCGACAGCCCGCTCACCCTCGAGGACGTCGACGCAGGGACCTACGCCGCGGTGTTCTACCCCGGTGGCCACGGCCCGATGGAGGACCTGGCCGTCGACCCGACCTCCGGCGCTCTGCTCACGAAGACGCTCTCCGCGGGCACGCCTCTGGGCATCGTCTGCCACGCCCCGGCCGCCCTGCTGGCGACCGAGGCGGACGGGCAGGCTTCGCCGTTCGCGGGCTACCGGCTGACCGGCTTCACCAACGCCGAGGAGACGCAGGCCGGGCTCGCCGACAAGGCCCCCTGGCTGCTGCAGGACCGTCTCGTAGCGCTCGGCGCGGAGTTCGTCGAGGGCGAGCCGTGGGCGGCCCACGTCGTGGTCGACCGCAACCTCTACACCGGCCAGAACCCCGCCTCCTCCGGCCCGCTCGCCGAGCGGATGCTGGCGGCCATCCCGACCTGACGGCTCAGCGGTCGGGGCGCCAGGCGCTGTAGGAGCGCAGCGACCCGCTGCCGGGCTGCACCAGCCAGGGCCACGGGTGCTCGGCGACGACGTCGAGCCGGGCCCGGCGGGAGCGAAATCCCGGCACGGGCGCGTGGGTCACGGCGAGGCGCAGGCCGCGCAGCTCCTCGACCGGGTCGCCGAGGCGCACTTCGACGTCGAGCTCCGCGAGCGCCTGGACGAGGAACACCAGTCGCATCCCGGCGAGCCGCAGCGTCGACAGCAGCGGGGCGTCGAGGACGAAGAGCCTCGGCAGGTCCGGCCAGGCCACCAGCGCCGGGTCGGTGCTGCCGAGCGACTCGGCGGTGAGCCAGACCATCTCGGGTTCGCCGGTCACGACCGGCGTCGACGGCCCGCCGTCGGTGCGGCCGGACAGCAGTCCGGGCGCGGGGGCCAGAGCCGGTCCGACGGTGGCCTCGGGCCAGCTCTCGATCGGGCAGTCGGCGCGCAGCGGGCACTCCCGGCACAGCGACGGCGCGCGCTTCTCGACCTGCCAGCGCGAGAAGCCGTAGGCCTTGCCGCTGCCCGTCCCGACGGTCCACTGCCACCCGAGCCGTGTTGGCCGCGCGCGAGCCGTCGAGCAGCGCGCGGAACAGCACGTCCTCGCCCTCGCGCCAGTCGTGACCCGCGCGCACGGCCCACTGCGACGCCACCCACATCCGGGTCTGGTTGACCAGCCACCCCTCCTGCTCGAGCTCGTCGCGGACCATCGCCATGCAGGCCATGTCGCGCGGCCACGGGTCGGCCCAGCGCGGCCCGGACGGCGCGGCGACCCGCAGCGGCTCGGCGGTGCGGCGACCCAGCCGGGCGTAGAGGTGGCGGGAGTACTCCTGCCACAGCAGCTCGTCGCGGTACTTCGTCCGGTCGCGCGCCGGCGCGTCGCCGACCCGTTCCCAGACCTGCGGCAGCGACAGCAGCCCATGCCTGATGCACGGCGACATCCGGCTCGCACCGCGCGCCGACAGCGGCAGCACCGCGCTGCGTCGGGCGGCGTAGCCGGTGACGTCGAGGCCGGCCAGCGCCGCGTCCGCGGCCGCCTGCCCCCCGCGGATCCCGGGCAGCCGAGGCGCGTCACCCCACAGCCCGCCGAGGTGGCGCTCCACCCAGCCGAGCGCGTCGTCGCCGACCGGCGGAGCGGGGAGGACCGGCACCCCCGCATCCTCTGTGTTCCGCGAGGAGCCCACCACTCGGAGACAGCCGGGATCCCCCAGACTGTCGGCGTGAGCACCGAGCCTGACGACGCCAATGGCCTGACCGGCAACCGCGCCCGCGACCACCTGGCCAACGAGCGGACCTACATGGCATGGCTGCGGACCTGCCTCGCGCTGGCCGCGACCGGAGGGCTGTTCGCGAAGCTGTCCGACGCCCCGGTGGAGCGACGCGTCATCGCGGTCGTGGCCTGCACGGTCGTGTCGGTGGCGATCCTCGGTTACGGGACCAAGCGCTACTACGAGGTGATGCACGACCTGGAGCAGGGCCGCTTCCGTGCCGCGGGCCGCAGCCCGGCCCTCATCACGATCGCGGTGGGGACGGTGCTCGTCGTCGTACTCCCCCTGCTTGTCACCTGAGCCTGCGCCGCGCGAAGGACACTCAGGTCCAGCGTCAGGACAGTGGCGAGGTCCAGCGCAAAAGCGGGTAGCGGGCGAAGCCTCGGTCTGTCGTGACCCAGGTGGCGCCGTGCTCAATCGCGAGCGCGGCGAGATAGGCGTCCGGTACGAGGTTGCCCCTGGCCCCACCGTCCGCGACGAGCTGAGTGAACAGGTGCCAGTGGTCGGGTCCAGGGCGTACGCGGACCGCCGAGGGCGCCTCGACGACCGACCGGCAGAACGCCAGGGCGACCTCCACGGGAGTGGGCTCCCGGTAGATGCGCGAGTGCGTGGCGATGCGCAGGAACGCCGACAGCACGAGCTCGCTGACGCCGAAGGGCTCCGCGCCTGTCAGCGCCGCGCTGAGCCACGTCCTGTACTCGTCGTGGCGGGCGCTCTCCGGCCGGTGCGCGTAGAGGAAGACGTTGACGTCAACCAGCAGCACGTGCGTCGTCCGATTCGTCGAGGCGGGCGGCGAGCCCGTCCTTGTCCTCCAGGTCCACCCCGGGCAGCAGACCGCTCCCGCCAAAGACCGGGAGGACCACGGGTGCTGACGGGTGACGACCGCCCTGCGCGAGGAGCAGCCGCAGGCCGTCCTCGACGAGGTCGCTGAGCGTCCGGCCGCTGCCCGCGGCGGCGACCTTGGCTTGAGTGAGCAGCCTGTCGTCAATGGAGACCGTCGTACGCATCTTTGCATCTTACGCCTGCATCGTGATGCATCTCAAGCAGGGGAAGGCACGACGGGCGCCCACCCAGCAGGGTGAGCGCCCGTCGTACCGAGCTGCGAGGTGCTACTGCACGTCGAAGCGGTCCAGCATCATGACCTTGTCCCAGGCGTCGATGAAGTCGCGCACGAGCTGCTCCTTGCCGTCGGAGGCGGCGTAGACCTCCGCGATGCCGCGCAGGATCGAGTTGGACGCGAACACCAGGTCCACCGAGGTGGCCGTGCGGCCGTCAGCCTCGAAGGTGTTGGGGTCGCTCGCCGACGGCTGCCACTGCGGGATCGAGCCGAGCAGCGACCTGAAGAACTCGTTGGTCAGCACGCCCGAGCCGGTGCCGCCGACGCCGAGGGCGCGCAGGCCGCCGACGAGGACGGTCAGCTCCTTCGGGGTGAGCGAGAGCATGTAGGCGCGGTCGACGAGCAGCGTCTCCGGCGAGAGCTTGGAGCCGGCCCGCAGGTAGTTGCGGAAGCCGTCGGCCTGCGGCTCGAGCACCGCGAAGGACTCGGCGTCGGTCTGCTCCTGCGTCGCGTCGCCGCGACCCGGGGTGAAGGGCACGGTGATGTCGACACCCGCGTCGCGCGCGGCCTTCTCCACCGCGGCGCAGCCACCGAGCACGATGAGGTCGGCGACGGAGACCGGCGAGGAGTACGACGACGCGATGCCCTCGAGGACACCGATCACCTCGGCGGTGCCGGCGTTGACGGCCCAGTCCTTCTGCGGCGCGAGGCGCAGGCGCGCGCCGTTGGCGCCACCGCGCTTGTCGGTGCTGCGGAACGACGCGGCCGAGGCCCACGCGGTCGTGACGAGCTGGGTGACGGACAGGCCCGACTCGAGCACCTTGGCCTTGAGGGCCGCGACGTCGGCGTCGGTCAGCGACGGACCAGCGGGGACCGGGTCCTGCCACAGCTGGGCCTCGGGGACCCACGGGCCGAGCAGCCGCACGGCCGGGCCCATGTCGCGGTGGAGCAGCTTGTACCAAGCGCGACCGAAGGCGTCAGCGAAGGCGGCCGGGTCGTCGCGGAACCGCTCGGAGATGGCGCGGTACGACGGGTCCGCGAGCAGCGCGAGGTCGGTCGTGGCCATCATCGGCGGGTGTTTCTTCGACGCGTCGTGCGCGTCCGGCACGAGCTCCTGCGCCTCGGGGTTCTTGGGCTTCCACTGCTTGGCGCCCGCGGGGCTCGCGGTGAGCTCCCACTCCCAGCCGAACAGCGTGTCCCAGTAGCTGTTGTCCCACTGGGTCGGCGTCGGGGTCCACGCGCCCTCGAGGCCCGAGGTCGTCGTGTCGCCGCCCTTGCCCGTGCCGTGCTGGTTGATCCAGCCGAGGCCCATCCCGGTGACGGGGCAGCCCTCGGGCTCCGGGCCGACGAGCGACGGGTCACCCGCGCCGTGGGCCTTGCCGAAGGTGTGACCGCCGGCGATGAGAGCGACGGTCTCCTCGTCGTTCATGGCCATCCGGCCGAAGGTGAGGCGGATGTCGTGGGCGGCCGCCAGCGGGTCCGGGTTGCCCTGCGGGCCCTCGGGGTTGACGTAGATGAGGCCCATCGTGACGTTGCCGAAGGGGGTCTCGTCGAGGTCGAGCGGGCCGTCGCCGTTGTAGCGCTCGTCGCCGACCCAGGTGTCCTCGGTGCCCCAGTAGATCTCCTCGGGCTGCCACACGTCGCGGCGACCGAAGCCGAAGCCGAAGGTCTCGAAGCCCATGTCCTCCATCGCGACGTTGCCGGCGAGGACGAGCAGGTCGGCCCAGGAGACGGACTTGCCGTACTTCTGCTTGATGGGCCACAGCAGGCGGCGCGCCTTGTCGAGGTTGCCGTTGTCGGGCCAGCTGTTGAGCGGGGCGAAGCGCTGCTCGCCGGCGCCACCGCCACCGCGGCCGTCGATCGTGCGGTAGGTGCCGGCAGCGTGCCAGGTGAGGCGCACGAACAGCGGGCCGTAGTGGCCGTAGTCCGCCGGCCACCAGTCCTGCGATGTCCGCATGACCTGCACCAGGTCGGCCTTGAGCGCGTCGACGTCGACGCCGGCGAAGGCCGCGGCGTAGTCGAAGTCGGCGCCGAGCGGGTCGGAGGTCGCCGCGGGCCGGTTCAGCACCGAGAGGTCGATCTGGTTGGGCCACCAGTCCTTGTTGGTGCGGGGACGGGTCTCCTTCACCGTGGGGGCCTTCAGGGCCGGGTTCTCGCTCTCGCTCACGTCGTTCCTCTCGGGGTCAGGTGCTGGTTGCTCAGGTGCAGTCGGGGCAGGTGCCCCAGTAGACGACCTCGGCCTCGTCGATGACGAAGCCGTGGTCCTCCGACGCGGTCAGGCAAGGGGTCTCGTCGACCGCGCAGTCGACGTCGGCGATCCTGCCGCAGGCGCGGCAGACCACGTGGTGGTGGTTGTCCCCGACGCGCGCCTCGTAGCGGGCGACGGAGCCGGAGGGCTCGATGCGGCGGACCAGACCGGCCGAGGTGAGGACGCGCAGTACGTCGTACACCGCCTGGTGCGACAGGTCCCCGAGGCCCTCGCGGGCGGCGCGGATGAGGGTGTCGGTGTCGGCGTGCGGGCGCGCGTGGACGGCCTCGAGGACGGCCAGTCGCGGGCGGGTCACCCGGAGGTCGGCGGCGCGCAGCGCCAGCTCGAGCTCAGGGGTGGTCTGCACGGGCCTCACCCTGCCCCTTTGTCTTGAACGAGTCAAGACAAGCCGCGGGATCGGCGAGGCGGCGGGCCTAGCCTTGCGCGGGTGGCCGCGCTGTTCGTCCTGCTGTGGAGCACCGGCTTCGTCGGCGCGAAGTACGGCCTGCCCTACGCCGAGCCCTTCACCTTCCTCGCGCTGCGGCTGCTCATCGCGGCCGCGCTGCTCGCCGGCGCGGCGGCGCTGACCCGCACGCGCATCAGCCGCCGGCACGCGGTGAGTGCCGCGGTGAGCGGCCTGCTGCTGCACGCGACCTACCTCGGCGGGGTCTTCTGGGCGATCAGCCGCGGCACCCCCTCCGGGGTCAGCGCGGTGGTCGTCAGCCTGCAGCCGGTCCTCGTCGCCGTGCTCGCCGTCCCCTTCCTCAGCGAGCGGTTGCGCACCGCCCAGTGGGCCGGGATGGCGCTCGGCGTCACGGGCGTGGCTCTCGTCGTCGCACCGAAGCTCGGCGGTGACATCCCGGCCGCCGGTCTGGTCGCGTGCCTCGTGGCGCTCGCCGGCGGCACCCTCGGCACCCTGTGGCAGAAGCGGCACGGCGACGGCGTCCCGTTGCTGTGGGGCACGGCAGTGCAGTACGCCGCCGCCGCGGGCGTGCTCGTCGTCGCGAGCGCGCTGACCGAGGAGCAGTCCATCGACTGGACGCCGAGGTTCGTCGGGGCGCTGGTGTGGCTGGTGGTGGTGCTGTCCCTCGGCGCGGTCCTGCTGCTGCTCGTGCTGCTGCGCCGGGGGAGCGCCGCCGGGGTGAGCAGCCTGCTCTACCTGGTGCCACCGGCGACGGCCGTCGAGGCGTACCTGCTCTTCGACGAGCGGCTCGCCGCCCTGTCGCTCGCGGGCATCGTGCTCACGGCGGCCGGGGTCGCCCTGGTGGTGCGCCGCTGAGTCGGGGGCTCAGGGGGTGGGGCGGGCGAGCGGGGCGAACAGTCCCCACACGACCTTCCCCTCGCGGGTCGGCCGGGTGCCCCAGCGCAGGGACAGCCGCGAGGTGAGCTGAAGCCCGCGGCCGTGCTCGTCGTCCGCGGTCGGTCGCATCCGCCGCGGTAGGTAGGTCGCGTGGTCCTCCACCTCGAGCACGACGTGGGCCGGGCTGGAGCGCAGCCGCAGCTGCACCGGTCCCTTGCCGTGGATGAGGGCGTTGGTGGCGAGCTCGCTGACCACGAGCACGACGTCGTCGACGAAGAGCCGGTCGGCGCCCCAGGAGAGCAGAGCCGCCTGGACCGCGTGGCGGACGGCGGCCACGCCCGCGGTCCCCTCCACGGCGACGGCGAGGGACCGCTCCTCGCCCTCGTTCTGGTCGATGCGCGCGAGCAGGACCGCGATGTCGTCGTCGGGTCCCTGGGGCAGCAGGGTCGCGACGAGGCTCGCAGGGAGGTCCTCGAGAGGCAGCGACTGCGTCGCCAGCTCCGCGGCGAGCGCCATGATGCCCGCGTCGATGTCGCGGTCGCGGAGCTCGACGAGGCCGTCGGTGTAGAGCGCCAGCATCGAGTCGGGAGCGAGCACGACGTGCTCCTCAGCCATCGCCGCCCCACCGATGCCGAGCGGGGGCGACGCCGACCCGAGCAGGGGACGCACCGGCTGGCCGGGCTCGCACAGCAGCGGCGGGAGGTGGCCGGCGTTGGCGTAGACCAGGGACCGGTCACCGGGGTCGTAGACGGCATAGACGCACGTGACGATCTGGTCGGTGCCGAGGTCACGCACCGCGCGGTCGAGGTTCTCCAGCACGTCGGCGGGCGGCAGGTCGAGGTGGGCGTAGGCGCGCACCGCGGAGCGGAGCTGGCCCATGACCGCTGCGGCGCGCACGCCGCGGCCCATCACGTCACCCATGACGAGGGCCGTGCGACCTGCCCCGAGCTCGATGACGTCGTACCAGTCGCCCCCGACCTGGGTGCCCTCGACGCCGGCCCGGTAGTAGGTCGCGACCTGCAGGTGGTCGGGGTCGAAGTCCCGGGCCGGCAGCAGGCTGGCCTGCAGCTCGTCGGCGATGCGGTGCTCGCGCACCGCGGCCTCGCGGGCCGCGTGCGCCTCCGCCATTGCGCGCTCCGCCTCGCGGTGGCCGGTGATGTCCTGGTTGCTGCCGCGCAGCACCGCGGGCGCGCCGGTCTCGTCGCGGACGACCTCGCCGAGGGTGCGGAAGGTGCGGGTGCCCAGCGGCCCGATGAGGCGCACCTCGTAGTCGATCGGCGTGCCGTCGTGGACCGCGGCGTGGAGCGCCGCCTCGACATGGGCGCGGTCGTCGGGGTGGACGTCACCGCTCATGACGTCCTCGACCCGCTTGCTGGCGAGCTCCTCGGCGGTCGTGCCCAGCTGCCGGTAGAACTCCTCGGTGCCGCGCACGGCACCCGTCGCGAGATCGACCTCCCAACTGCCGATCTGGGCGAGGCGCTGCGCCTGGTCGAGCAGCGCGCTGCTGCGCTCGAGCTCGGTGCGCGTGCGGCGGACGCGGTCGAGCTCGAGGTTCGCGCGCACCCGAGCGATGAGCTCCCGGGCCGAGAACGGCTTGACGAGGTAGTCGTCGGCGCCCGCTTCGAGGCCCTCCACCGTCGCGTCGTCGCCGGCGCGTGCCGACAGGACCACGACGGGCGTTCCCGTCGTACGTGGGTCGGCGCGCAGCGCTGCCAGCAGGCCGAAGCCGTCGAGCCCCGGCATCATCACGTCGGTCAGGACGAGGTCGGGCGCCTCCTCGCGGGCGCGGGCGAGGCCCTCCAGCCCGTCCGCTGCGGTGAGGACGTCGTAGTGCGTGGAGAGCAGGCCGCGGACGTAGTCGCGCATGTCCTGGTTGTCGTCGACGACGAGGACACGGGGCCGGCCGGTGGTCGGCTCCTGGTCGTCGGCCGCGGCGGGGGCGAGCCACCGCAGGGTCTCGGCGACGTAGGCCGCCCTCGGGTCGCTGCCGGGACCGTCGTCGGCCACGTGGCGGACCTGGTCCGCGGGCAGGTGGTCGCGGCCGTAGGGCACGCGCACGGTGAAGGTGCTGCCCACGCCCTCCTCGCTCTCGAGCGAGACGGTGCCGCCGTGCAGGGCCACCAGCTCGGCGACCAGGGCGAGGCCGATCCCCGAGCCCTCGAAGCTGCGGGAGGCGGCGCCCTCGACCCGGTGGAAGCGCTCGAAGAGCCGGGCCCTGGCCGACTCGGGGATGCCGGTGCCGGTGTCGCGCACGTCCAGCCGGACCCCCTGCGGCTCGGCCGTGAGGCGGACCTCGATGCCACCGGTGAAGGTGAACTTCACCGCGTTGGACAGCAGGTTGAGGACGACCTTCGCCCACATCTCGTGGTCGACGTAGACCTGCTCGGTCGGGGCCTCGTACGACACCGTGAGCGCGAGGCCTGCCCGGCGGGCTGCCTCGTCGAAGGACGCGACCAGGTCCGCGGTCAGGGCGCACAGGTCGAGTGGCACGAAGCGGCCGACCGCCTCTCCCGCTTCGAGGCGGGAGAAGTCGAGCAGGGTGTTGACGAGCTTCAGCAGGCGCTGGGCATTGCGCTCGACGACCTCGATGCGCTGCCGCTGGTGCTCCGGAAGCGGCTCCCGGGTGTCGGCCAGCGCGTCCTCGGCAGGGCCGAGCAGGAGCGTCAGCGGGGTCCGCAGCTCGTGGCTGACGTTGGTGAAGAACGACGTCTTCGCGCGGTCGAGCTCCGCGAGCCGCTCGGCCCGCTCGCGCTCGGTGTCGTAGGCACGAGCGCCGGCGAGCGCGGCGGCGACCTGTCCGGCGACGAGCGCGACGAAGCCGCGGTAGGCGTCGTCGAGCACCCGGTGCCGGTTGAGGCCCGCGACGAGGAAGCCCGAGGGCGGGCCGTCGCCGTGCTGGAGGGGCACGGCGAGCGCCTGCTCCGGTGGCTTCTCCCACGCGCCGGTCGGCAGTGAGAGCCCGCGGTCGCCCAGGTCGTCGACGAGGACGCTGCGCCCTGCCGTGAGCTCTCCAAGCGGCCAGGTCGACGGATCGGCGACGGCACCGCTCGGCGCGCCGGTGCTGCCGACCAGGCGCGCGACGTCGTGCTCGTCGAAGGAGAAGAGCATCGTGAACGGCAGGTTGTGACCGTCACGGGCGAGCGCGGAGCACGCCGCGGTCACGACCTGGCGCTCCCCCTGAGCCGTGGACAGGGCCCCGCCCAGTCCGGACAGCGTGGACATGCGGCGGGTGCTGATGACCCGCTCGGTGTCCTCGGTGACGACGCAGAGCATCCCGACCACGTCGCCGATCTCATCGCGCAGCGGGCTGTAGGAGAACGTGTGATAGGTCTCCTCCTGGTAGCCGCTGCGCTCGAGGAACAGCAGCAGGCCCTCGTCCCAGGTGGCCTCGCCGGTGGTCAGGACCCCCGCGATGCGCGGCCCGATGGCGGGCCAGATCTCCGACCAGACCTCGCTGGCCGGGCGCCCGAGGGCCCACGGGTACTTCGAGCCGAGGGTGTCGCGGCGGTAGGCGTCGTTGCAGAAGAACGTGAGCTCGGGCCCCCAGGCCATCCACATGGAGAACCGGCTGGAGAGCACCATGCGCACGGTGCTCGCGAGGCTGCTCGGCCACCGTGCCGGCGGGCCCAGCGGGGTCGCTGCCCAGGCGACGCGGGCGAGGTCTGCCCCGACCGGCCCACCCCTCGCGAACGGGTCGCCACCCGCGTTCGCCTCCGCACCCACCAGCCACTCCCCGTCGTCGTTCGCCTGTCGGTCTGACTGCCAGCCTGCCCTGTCTCGCGCGCTTTCATCACAAGGGCACCGTGCGGCTCTCCTTGGCAGGAGATCCCGTCGTCGCGCAGAACGTCCCGCTATGCGACGTCTCGTCCCGCTCCTCCTGCCCGCCCTGCTCCTGCCCGTGCTGCTCGCGGCGAGCCCCGCCCGCGCCGAGGAGGAGGACTTCCGCACGGTCGAGGGGAAGTCGGAGCCCACGTACAAGGAGTTCGTCGACGAGGAGCACCGGATCGAGACGCCGCACGGCACGATCTACGGCGTCGTGCGCCGCCCGGTCGTCGAGGACGACTTGAAGGTGCCGGTGATCCTCACCTACACGCCCTACAACATTCTCGAGCGGCCGGTCGCGACGATGGTGGAGCAGACCGACGCGGTGACGACCTACTTCACCCCGCGCGGCTACGCCCGGGCGAGCTTCGACCTCGTCGGCACCCGCGAGTCGAGCGGCTGCTACGACCACGGCGGCATCCGCGAGCGCGAGACGGCCAAGGCCGTCGTCGACTACCTCGGCACGCGCGACTGGAGCAACGGCAAGGTCGGGATGATCGGCGGGTCCTACGACGGGACGACCCAGTGGGCGGGCGCGATCGAGCAGCCGGAGCACCTGACGACGATCGTGCCGCAGGTCGGCATCGGGCGCTGGTACGACTACGCCTACGGCCAGGGAGTGCGCTTCTACTCCGGCAGCGGCACGCCGGCGCTGTTCGACTTCGGGTTCGGCTTCGCGCCCCCGACCGGCGTCACCGGCGGCACCGCCTGGCTCGAGGCCGTGCAGGCCCATGCGACCCCCTGCGAGCGGGTCGAGCACAACGACCGCGCCTTCCTCCCGGACCCGGTCTACGACGGCTACTGGGACGAGCGCGACTACCTCGCGCAGATCGCGAAGGTGCAGGCGAGCGTGCTCGTCGTCGGCAGCTGGACCGACTACAACGTGCACCCGGTCAACAGCGTCGAGATGTGGGAGGCGCTGCCCGACGACCACCCGAAGAAGCTCGTCATGGGTCTGTCGGGTCACAGCGGCGACCAGGTCGAGGACAACGAGGACATCTACCACGCGTGGTTCGACCACTGGCTGCTCGGCCTGGACACGGGTGTCATGGACCTGCCGCGCTCCGACAGCCTGCTGCTCGCCACTCGCGACGCCGAGGCCGAGGACCCGACCGCGCCGGAGCGCCGGCAGGACTCGCACTGGCCGCCGCTGTCGACGGTCGACGTCGCCCTCGGCCTTGCCGCCGGAGACGAGCGCTTCGGCGTGGTGGCCACCCCGGCCACCGAGGTCATCGACTGGGTCGACGACCAGCCGGCCCTGTCCGAGGACGACGTGCTGTCGGGGGCGTCGGTCGCGGACGGGCGGTCGCGGCTCTTCCTCGGCGCGCCCGTCGACGGCGAGGTGCGGATCTCCGGCGTCGCTCGTCTCGACGTCACGATGACGACCAGCGAGGTCTCGACCCATGTGACACCGGTGCTCTTCCGCGAGAGCGTCGGCGGCGCCCGCACGGTGCTCACCCGCGGGCTGCTCAACTCCCGCAACCGCGACGGCCTCGACACCTCGACCGACCTCGTGCCCGGAGCGCCCTGGAGGGGGACGGTCGTCTTCCAGCCGGTCGACGCCCTGCTGCGCGAGGGCGAGCGGCTGGGTCTTGCGGTCATGAGCATGAACGCCTTCGAGGCGCTCTACCCGGACACGACGCTGGCGACCAACGTCCTCGACGTCGTCGCGTCGCGACTCGTCGTGCCGGTGTCGCTCGGTGCCGAGCGGCTCGGCACGGCCGTCACCGCGCCGGTGCCGGCGCTGCCCGGCCCGGTCGTGGTCGCACCGACCCGGCCCGCCCCGGCGGCACCGACGCTGCCGACGACCGGCGGCTCGCTCCCCGCCGCGGCTCTCGGCGCGGCTGCTCTGCTCGCCGCGGGGCTGGTGCGTCGGGCGCGCCGCGTCTGAGGGCTACTTCGGCTGGAGGCGAGCCGCACCGTCGAGGCGGACGGTCTCGCCGTTGGCGTAGGTGTTGACGAGCAGCTCGAGGATCATCGAGGCCAGCTCGTCGGACTTGCCGAGGCGCTTCGGGAAGACGACGTCGCGCTTGAGCGAGTCCTTGAAGGCCTCCGACGCCTCGCCCTCGCCGTAGATGGGCGTGTCGATGAGACCGGGTGCGACGCAGTTGAGGCGGATGCCCGCGGCCGCGAGGTCGCGCGCGATCGGGGTCGTCATGCCGACGATGCCACCCTTGCTCGCGGAGTAGGCGGCCTGCCCGATCTGCCCGTCGAAGGCGGCGATGGAGGCGAGCGTGACGATCGCGCCCTTCTGCCCGTCGGCGTCGAAGGGCTCGGTGCGCGAGATCGCGGTGGCCGCGAGGCGGACCGTGTTGAAGACCCCGACGAGGTTGATGTCGATGACCTTCTTGAAGTAGCCGAGGTCGAACGCCGACTCGTAGGTGCCGTCGCGCCCGATCGTGCGCGAGGCCGCGCCGATGCCGGCGGCCGCGACCGCGGTGCGGAACGTCCCGAGGCTCTCGGCCTCGTCGAGCGCGGCGATGAGCTGCTCGGCCTCGGTGACGTCGGCGCGGACGTAGGAGCCGCCGATGTCACCGGCGACCTTGGTGCCCTTGTCGTCCTGCAGGTCGACCACGACGACCTTCGCGCCGCGGGCGGCGAGCTGACGGGCAGCGGCCTCACCGAGGCCCGAGGCCCCGCCGGTGACGAGCGACGAGGTGCCAACGAGGTCGAGCACGGCTACTCCCAGGGATCACGAGGTACGACGGACCCGCCCATCCTGCCGCCTGTCCCCACGCGGCACCCCGGCGGGTCGTCAGCGCAGCCGGCGGGCGCGCAGCACGATGTCGTGGGCGTGCCCGGCCCCGGCACCGCTGGTCGGTGCGTGGCGCTCGCGGGTGGTGTCGACCTCGACCGCCCAGTCGTCGTCGAGCAGCGCCCGCACGTCGGCCGGCATGACGTAGTCGCCCGGGTCGAAGCCGTGGGCCCTGGCCGTCTCGGGGTCGACGTCGTGGTGCACGACGAGCAGGGTGCCGCCGGGTGCCACGACGTCGAGCAGGGCCTGCGCCGCCGGACCGCTCGGGATCGCGGGGTACATCGTCGACACCAGGTCGAACGACCGCGCCGGCAGCTGCGCCTCGACGAGGCCGGCGTGCACCCAGGTGACGGTGACCCCGGCGCTGTCGGCGGCGGCGCGGGCCCGGTCGAGGGCGACGGAGGTGACGTCGAGCCCGGTGACCTGCCAGCCCTGCTGGGCGAGCCAGACCGCGTCGGCGCCCTCGCCGCACCCGACGTCGAGCACGCGACCCGGGGTGAGGCCGGCCACCTCGGTGACCAGCGCGCCGTTGGGGTCGCCGCTCCACACCTGCTCGGCGAAGGCGTAGTGGGCGTCCCAGTCGAGGTCGTCGGTGGACACCTCCCCGCCGTACGACGCGACGAGGGCCTGCGCGACGAGGCGGCTGTCGCGGAAGCGCACGATCGGTGCGACCGGTGGCAGCAGGTCGTCCCACACCGCCATGCAGGTGCCGCGCAGCTGCGAGAAGCCCTCCGGTCGCGCGTAGGCGAAGACGTGCAGGTGCGCGCCGCCGTCACCCCAGCGGCTGAGGTGGCAGCGCGCGATCCCAGGCAGCGACTCGACGGCGCGGGCGAGGTGGACGAGCAGGACCCCGAGCTGCGCGGCCAGCTCGTCGGGGAGGTCGGTCAGGTCGTGGTGGGCGAGCGGCTCGAGCATCAGCAGCAGCGGCGCCCCGGTCCCCTCCAGCACCCGGACCCGCCAGGTGTTGTCGGTCCAGAGCCAGCCGCCCTCGCGCTCGCAGGCCACGCAGGCGCGACCGCCCTCGCCGTACCTCGGTGGCTCGGGCAGCACCGGGGCCTGCAGGGGGACGACGCGCAACCCCTCGGGCTCGAAGGGGAAGACCTCCCACCCCGTCATCCGCGACAGCGGAACGCGGCCGTCGGCGTCGGCCGTGGCGAGCACGTGGGCGTAGTACTGCTCGGGTGTCAGGGGCACCCGCTGACCGTAAGCGCAAGCGAGGTCACATCGGTGACCTTCGTCAAGGAGGGGTAGGGACCGCGAGACTGGTGGTCTGTCGAGGAGGTGCACGTGGCGCGCAGTCGGGTGGTGGTGGTCGGCTCGGGCTTCGGTGGGCTCTTCGCCGCCAAGGCCCTCAAGCGGGCCGACGTCGACGCGACCCTCGTCGCGCGTACGACGCACCACCTGTTCCAGCCGCTGCTCTACCAGGTGACGACCGGCATCCTGTCCGAGGGCGAGGTCGCCCCGGCGACCCGCGAGATCCTGCGCCGCCAGGACAACGTCCGGGTGCTGCTCGGTGAGGTCACGACGGTCGACCTCGAGGGCCGGACCGTGACGTCACAGCTGCTCGACCGCGAGACGGTGCTGCCCTACGACCACCTCGTCGTGGCCGCCGGTGCGACCCAGTCCTACTTCGGCAACGACCACTTCGCCGCGCACGCCCCCGGCATGAAGTCCATCGACGACGCCCTCGAGCTGCGCGGTCGCATCTTCGGCGCCTTCGAGCTGGCCGAGCTCGCCACCGACCTCGAGGAGATCGACCGGCTGCTCACCTTCGTCGTCATCGGTGCCGGCCCGACCGGGGTCGAGATGGCCGGTCAGATCACCGAGCTCGCGCGCCGCGCGCTGCCCGGCAACTTCCGCAGCATCGACCCTCGCACCGCCCGCGTGATCCTGCTCGACGGCGCGCCCACCGTCCTCGGGTCCTTCGGCGAGCGCCTGGCGGGCAAGGCCATGAAGCAGCTGCATGACATCAACGTCGAGGTGCAGCTCGGCGCGATGGTCGTCGACATGGACCGCGACGGCCTCGTCGTGCAGGACGCCGACGGCACCCGCCGGCGGATCGAGAGCTTCTGCAAGATCTGGGCAGCCGGCGTCGCCGCGAGCCCGCTCGGGGCGCAGCTCGCGGAGCAGTCCGGTGCCGGCCTCGACCGGGCCGGCCGGGTCGAGGTGCTGCCCGACCTGACGCTGCCCGGTCACCCCGAGGTCTTCGTGCTCGGCGACATGATGAGCCTCGACGAGCTGCCCGGTGTCGCGCAGGTCGCGATCCAGGGCGCGAAGCACGCGGCGAAGCAGATCAAGGGCCGCCCGAGCAGGCCGTTCCGCTACCGCGACAAGGGCTCGATGGCGACGGTGTCGCGCTTCCACGCGGTGGCGAGCGTCGGGCGCTTCCGCTTCGCCGGCTTCATCGCCTGGCTGCTGTGGCTCGCGATCCACCTCGTCTACCTCATCGGCTTCAAGAACCGGCTCACCACGCTGCTGCACTGGGCCGTGAGCTTCGTCGGCCGCGGCCGCTCCGAGCGGGTCGCGACCGAGCAGCAGGTCCTCGCCCGGCTGGCGCTCGAACGCAGCGGCCGCGACTTCGCGAGCCTCGACCCCGAGGTCGCCGCCCGGGCCGCCCAGCCCTGACCGCCCAGCCCTGACCGCCCGCCCTGACCCGGCGCGCCCGACGGCGCCGCCGCCCCGCCGCGGGATGTGGCGATCACCCCTGCGGGCGTGAGCGTGCGTGATCGCCACCTTGGTCTGGCCGGCCGCTGTATCGACCGCCCCGCCGCGGGATGTGGCGATCACCCCTGCGGGCGTGAGCGTGCGTGATCGCCACATCCGCCAGCGGGCGTCATGTGACGGGGGTCACCCGGCTAGTACTTGAGCGTTCAACATTCATGCCGTACAACTTGTTGAACACGCAACCACCCGTGCAGACCTCAGGAGCCCGACATGACCGCCCCCACCACCGTCCTCGCCCCGTCGGACCTCTCCGGGTCCTACGCCCTCGACCCCACCCACACCCGCATCGGCTTCGTCGCCCGCCACGCGATGGTCACCAAGGTGCGCGGTCAGTTCACCGACTACACCGCCGATGTGGTGCTCGACTTCGAGAACCCCGCCAACAGCTCGGCCAACGTCGTCATCCAGGTCGTCAGCGTCGACACCGGCAACGCCCAGCGCGACGAGCACCTGCGCACCAACGACTTCTTCGACGCCCCGACCTTCCCGACCATCACCTTCACGAGCACTGGCGTGAAGGTCGTCGACAGCGAGACCTTCCAGCTCGTCGGTGACCTCACCATCAAGGGCATCAGCAAGCCGGTCACCGTCGACTTCGAGCTCTCCGGCACCGCCAAGGACCCGTGGGGCGGCACCCGCGCGGGCTTCGACGGGAAGGCCGTCATCAACCGCAGCGACTGGGGCGTGAGCTTCAACGCCGCGCTCGAGACCGGTGGCGTGCTCGTCTCCGACAAGATCACGCTGGAGTTCGACCTCTCCGCCGTCAAGCAGTAGACCGCAGGCACCAGCAGCCCCGGACCGTCACGGTCCGGGGCTGCGGCGCGTGACAGGCTGACGACGTGCTGAGGACCGTCACCGCGACGCGCTACGTCACGCCGCTGCGCGAGGGCGGGTCTCTGCCCGGTCTGGTCGAGGCCGACGACCTCGGGACCTACGTCGTGAAGTTCGTCGGCGCGGGCCAGGGTCGCAAGGCGCTCGTCGCGGAGGTCGTCGTCGGGGAGCTGGCCCGCCGGCTCGGCTTCCAGGTCCCCGAGCTGGTGCTGGTCGACCTCGACCCGGCCGTCGCGAGCAGCGAGCCCGACGAGGAGGTCCAGGACCTGCTGCGCGCGAGCGGCGGCGTCAACCTAGGCCTCGACTTCCTGCCGGGCTCGATGACCTACGACGCGCTCAGCGGCGACGCCGATCCCGAGCTCGCCGGCCGGCTGCTGTGGTTCGACGCCTTCGTCGAGAACGTCGACCGCTCCTGGCGCAACCCCAACCTGCTGCGCTGGCACGGCGAGCTGTGGCTCATCGACCACGGTGCCGCGCTCTACTTCCACCACGACTGGGCGCGCAGCCAGGGCAAGGCCACCAGGGCGTACGCCGCAGCCGACCACGTCCTGCGCGCCGAGGCGGCCTCGGCAAGCGCCCTGCCCGTCACGGGCCAGCTGCTCGACGAGGTGCTCGCGCTGGTGCCCGACCCGTGGCTCACCGACGAGCCGGGCTTCGACTCGCCCGCGGCCGTCCGCGCCGCCTACCGCGCCCACCTGCTCGAGCGGCTCGCCGCCGAGGACAGGTGGCGGCCGTGAGCCGGTCGGTCTTCCAGTACGTCCTGCTGCGCGCGGTCCCCCGCATCGACCGCGGCGAGTGCGTCAACATCGGCGTCGTCCTCTACAGCCAGCAGCGCGACTTCCTCGACTGCGTCGTCGAGGTGGACGCGGGCCGGCTCGCCGCCCTCGACGCCTCGGTCGACCCCGACGCGGTCCGGCGCGCGGCCGGCGCCTTCCAGGCGTGCTGCCGCGGTGAGGGCCCGTCGTCGGAGCTGTCGCTCGGGCAGCGCTTCGGCTGGCTCACCGCCCCGCGCAGCACCGTCGTGCAGGCCGGCCCGGTCCACCCCGGTCTGACCGACGACCCGGGTGCCGAGCTCGCCCGGCTCGTGGACCGCCTCGTCCGGTAGCCGACCAGCGGGACGCGCCGGGTGGTCCGCGCGCGCCCGACGACCTACGGTCGTGAGGTGACCCTCAGCGACCAGCACGTCCTGCGCGACGGGGACGGCTGGCAGCGCTGCGACGAGGGGCATCACCACTGGGGTCGCTTCGGTGCGGCCGGGCTGCTCGTCGTCGCAGCCGGCCGCGTGCTGCTGCAGCACCGGGCGCCGTGGTCGCACCAGGGCGACACCTGGGGGGTCCCGGGTGGCGCGCGAGCCTCGACGGAGACCGCCGAGCAGGCGGCCCTGCGCGAGGCCGCGGAGGAGACCGGGCTCGACCCGCTGCTCGTGACGGTGCGGTCGAGCTCGGTCGACGACCACGGGGGCTGGTCCTACACGACGGTCGTCGCCGACGCACCCCGGCTGCTCGACGTGCACAGCGAGGACCGCGAGAGCACCGCTGTCCGGTGGGTGCCCGTGGACGAGGTCGGCCTGCTGCCGCTGCACCCGGGCTTCGCCGCGAGCTGGCCGGCCCTGCGCGCGCAGCTCGGCTGAGCGGCACCGGTGCCTGCCGAGGACCTAGGGTTCGGGGCATGACGACGGCCATGACGGACCCGGCGACGCCGGCGTCGACCGCGACGAAGAAGAAGAAGAAGCGCTCGCCCTGGCGCGAGGTGCCGCTGCTCGTCGTCATCGCGCTCACCCTGGCGCTGCTGGTGAAGACCTTCCTCGTGCAGGCCTTCTTCATCCCGAGCGGCTCGATGGAGACGACGCTGCACGGCTGCCCCGGCTGCAACGGCGACCGGGTGCTGGTCAACAAGGTCGTCTACCAGGTCCGCGACGTGCGCCGCGGCGAGATCGTGGTCTTCAACGGCGCCGGCAGCTTCCAGCCCGAGGTCGAGGTGGAGGCTCCGTCCGGGCTGCTGCAGCGCACCGCCCGTGGCGCCTCACGGCTGCTGGGCCTCGGCGCCCCCGGCGAGAAGGACTTCATCAAGCGCGTCATCGGGCTGCCCGGCGACCGCGTCGCCTGCTGCAGCAACGGCCGCGTGACCGTGCAGCCCCAGGGCAGCGACGTGGCCATCGAGCTCGACGAGCCCTACCTCTTCGAGGACAACCGCCGGCCCTTCTGCGAGGCAGGCACCGACTCGGAGTGCACACCGGGCGCGCCGGGCCGGCTCGTCCCCGAGGGCCAGCTGTGGGTCATGGGCGACCACCGGGGCGAGAGCTCCGACTCGCGCGACAACGGCACCGTGCCGATCGACAAGGTCATCGGTCGCGCCTTCGTCGTCGTGTGGCCACCGACGCGGGTCAAGAGCCTGCCGGTCCCCGACCTGACGGACTGAGGGACATGGGCCTCGACGACCTGCTGTCGTCGTCCGGCGACGGACCGGTGTCGGAGCGCGCAGCGGCCCGTGACCGGGCCCGCGACCGGCGCCGCACCCTGCTGCTCGGTGGCACCGCTGTCCTGGTCGCGGTCGGTCTCGGCGTGGGGGTCGGCCTGGTCGCCGCCGCGCTCGGCGGTGGCGAGCCGCGGACGCTGACCGCGACGCCGGGCAGCAGCCCCTCCGTCGTACGCCCCTCCTCGTCGGCACCGACCCCGCGCCCGACCCCGACGGCGAGCGCGGCCCCGACGCCGAGCGCGACCCCGAGCGTCGACGCTCCCGCGTCCGGGACCGACATCGGCTACCTGGTCGCCAGCCGCGAGACCTCCGCCGACGGTGCGGCGCTGTCGGTGAGCTTCGACCGGGTGCAGTTCTTCACCGGCGAGGCTGCCCGCCGCGAGGCCGACAAGCGCGGTGACGAGATCGAGAACGACTACTACGTCGTCAACGACAACACCCGGCTGCGCACCCTGGTCGTCGCCGACGGCGCGACCGTGACAGGCGACAGCTCGTTCAACTCCTGGGCGGGCGACGGCGGCAGTGGCCAGCGCCCCCGGACACTCGACGAGCTGGCCCGCTTCGTGCGCACCGACCAGGGCCGCGAGACGCTGTTCGACCTGCGCTACGACGCGCAGGGCCGGGTCACCGCGGTCGCCGAGCGCTACCTGCCCTGACGCGGGTCAGGCGCCGAGCAGCAGCCCGATCCCGCCGACGGTGAAGCCGATCATCACGGCCAGCAGCGGTAGCTGCGCGACCAGCTCACGACGGTGCTGCGAGTAGCGCACGGCGCGGTCGTGGGCGAGCACGACGCCCAGGACGTGGCCGAGCACGATCGCGCCGACCTGCACGTTGCTGATCGTCGCGGGCGACACCACGGTGTAGTCGACCGCGTCGGTCGCGGTCCCGAACAGGTCCCAGCCCTGCACGAACGGGTCGCTGGCGAGGATCCAGGTCAGCTGCCCCTCGAACATCAGCAGCGAGAAGTAGTGCGCGATCGCGTAGCCCGCCGCGATCGGCACGACCGAGTGCGCGAACAGCGCCGGGCCGTCCGCGACCCCCGACAGCAGCGACGCGAGCTTCGTCGCACCGAGGTAGAGCCCACCGACGCCGAGCAGCGTGATGGTCAGCCACACGGTCTGCGGTGCGGTGACGGCGTCGCCCTGGATCCCCGGGCCCTCCTGCCACCAGCGGGTGCGGGTCACGCCGTCGAACGCGGTCCCCCCGACGAGGACGACCACCACGGCGGCGAGGCCGCGCTCGGGGCGCAGCCCGTCGAGCCCGTCGAGCGGGTTGCGCCACACCAACCGGCCGTCGGCACGCCGACCGATCACCGACAACCGCCCGAGCAGCGTGCTGTAGACCTCGAAGCCGTCGCCGCGCTCGAACCACGACTCCCCGACCCACAGCGCCGCGACGAGCTGCACCACGCCGTAGAGGACGAGGAACACCCCGACCGTCGACGGGGTCGCGCGGTCGTTGTAGCAGAGCTCCACCCAGGTGTACGCCGCGAGCGCGACCGCCGCAGGCCAGTACCCCAGCCCGTCGAGCCGGCCCTGCGCGGGCGCCGGGCCGGTCAGCGGACGCAGCAGCGCGTGCAGGGTCCGCAGCGGGTTCACGACCTTCCAGACCGGACCGAGCAGCAGGCTCACCAGCACGATCCCCGCCCAGAACGTCACGTAGAACGCCCACGGCGCGATGTTCTGCGGCGGGTCCGTCGGCCCCGTCAACGCCACCGCCAGCACCACCCCCGTCACGCCCAGCACCAGCAGCCGCAGGACCCACCGCGTCACCGGGCTGTCCAGCACCGCCTGCACCGCCGCAGGCACGGGCACGCCGGCGCGGTCGCCCCGCAACCGGGAGCTGCGCCAGAAGAACAGCAGCGCGACGAAGGACACGACGACCGCGGTTCCCGAGCCGATGAGCGCCAGGGGAAGCGGGATGGGCAGGTCCGCGCGCACGCCGACGCCGTGGGCGAGTGGGAGCACGTCGGGCCTAGGAGATGACGAGTCGGACGAGGGTCGTGCGCGACTGCTCGAGCTCGAGCTCGACCTGCCCGGGGACGTCTGCGGTGAACAGGACCTCCGTCGGCTGGCCGGGCGTGACCACCTTCTTCACGTCGTAGACGTGCAGGTGCAGCTCCTCGGCGACGTCGCTCGTGACCACGATGCGGACCTTGCTGCCGAGCGTCACCGTGACGCGTCCGGTGTCACCGGTGACCTTGCCTGCGGCGTAGGTGAGCGAGATGTCCTGGTCGACGTCGGAGCTGGGCACGGCGACCGACGTGGCCGACGGGGTCGCGCTCGGCGGTGCTGTCGCCGTGCCGGTCGTGGGCGGCGTCGCGACGGTGGAGCCGCCGTCGCCGCAGCCGGCCAGCAGCGTCGCGGTGAGGGCGAGGGCGAGGGCGGGTAACGGGGTCCTGAGGTGCACAGGTCGATCCTCACACGTAGGGCTCGGACCGGACGCTACGGTCCGGTCATGAGCCTGTCCCGCAGCACCGAGATCGCCGCGTCCCCCGAGGTCGTGTGGGCGCTGGTCAGCGACCTGCCCGCCATGGGGCGCTTCAGCCCGGAGAACGTCGGAGGCAGCTGGAAGGGCGGTGCGACCGGGCCGGCGGTGGGCGCGCGCTTCACCGGCCGCAACCGCGCAGGTGTGCGGCGCTGGAGCACCCAGGTGCGGGTGAGCCGGTGCGAGCCGGGACGAGCCTTCGCCTTCGACGTGAGCTCCTTCGGGCTGGCCGTGTCGCGCTGGTCCTACGACCTCGAGCCGACCGAGACCGGCTGCCGGGTGACCGAGACCTGGGAGGACCGCCGCGGCCGCCTGGTCACGACCGGCGGGCGGCTGCTGACCGGTGTCGCGGACCGTGAGTCCCACACCGCGCAGGGCATGGAACGCACCCTCGCCGCCGTCAAGGCCGTGGCCGAGTCAGGCTGAACGCGACACACACACAGGGTTACCAAACCACCACTCTTCGTGGCATACTGCAGATTGCTCCGAACGGCCCTCAAGTCCGTCGGAGCGACGAGTAGGGGGGATGCAGATGGCGACGACACCGCGTGGTGGCGCAGACGACCGGCTGCCGCTGCTGTCCGTCGACGCTGCCCACGTCGCACCCTCCAGCCTGTCCTCGCGGGCCGCGCTCGCGGTGGCCACCGGCGGTCTGGTCTCGCTCGCCTCGGCCGGCACCGCCCTGCTCGTCATGACCAGCACCTCGGCGGTCGCTCCCTCGACCGACACCGACGCGCAGCCGCTGCTCGGTGGGCAGACGGGCACGTCTGAGGTCGTCGTGCCGCAGGCACCCACGGCCCGCGACAGCGTGTCCGCGCAGCCCGGCCGACCGGCCGGCGCGGTCGTCCTCACCGGCACCTCGGGCGACCGCCCGGTCCGCGTACTGCTCCCCGGTCCGCTCGAGTCCGCCCCCGACGTCCAGGGCCCGGTCGTGCCACGCTTCCCGCCGCTCGCGCCACCGACCGACGCAGAGGGCGAGGCCCCGCAGTCGCCCGTCGACGCGCCTGGTGTCCCGGAGCTGCCCGGCGTGCCCGAGCTCCCCACGGCTCCCGGCCGCCCCGACGTCCCGGCCGTGCCTGACGTGCTCGACATCCCCGCACGGCCCGGTCAGCCGGCCACGCCCGCGGTCCCGGCCAGGCCCGGTCAGCCGGCCACGCCCGCGGTCCCGGCCGCCCCCGCGGTCCCTGGAGGCAGCGGCGGGCCGGTCGTCTCCCCGCGCGGGCCCGTGGTCGAGGCGGACGACGAGGACCGGGAGAAGGCCGTGAAGGCTGCCGAGAAGGCTGCCGAGAGGGCTGCTGATAAGGCGAAGAAGGCAGCGGACAAGGCCGCCGAGAAGGCGGCCGAGAAGGCGGACAAGCGCGGCGACCGGGACGACGACCGGGCCGGCGGCGCCCCGCGGTCCGAGCGGACCGCGTCGCAGGCACAGCGCACGGACCGGGTCCGGGCCGCGCTGCGCGCCGAGGCCGCCCGTGTGGACCGCGAGCGTCGCGAGGACCGCTTCCGCGAGGCCCTGCGGCGCGAGCTCGCCGCACCGACCCGGGAGGGTCGCGGAAAGGGTCACTCCAACAACCACAGCTCAGGTCACGGTCGCCTCGCGGTCTGAATCGCCGAGAGCAGCCGTGAGCGCGTCCGTCCGGTCCGCGACCGGCGACGACGTCGCCGCCTTGGGGCAACTGCTCGGTGACTGCGTGCGCGACGGCGCGAGCGTCGGCTACCTCGCCGATGTCGACGTCGCGACCACGGAGGCGTTCTGGCGCGCTCGTCTCGCCGACACTGACGCGCTGGTCCTCGTGGCCGACCTCGACGGGGACCCCGATGGCGTCCGCGATGACGGCCGCGTCGACGGCCGGGTGGTCGGGACCGTCACCCTGCTGCCCGCGACGATGCCCAACGGCCGGCACCGCGCCGAGGTGTCCAAGCTGCTCGTGGCTCCGCCGGCCCGCGGTCGGGGCGTGGCCCGGCTGCTGCTGCGGGCGCTGGAGGCCGAGGCGCTGGACCGCGGCTGCTGGCTGCTGCTCCTCGACACCCAGACCGGCAGCGCGGCCGAGGGGCGCTACGCCGCCGGCGGCTGGGAGGTCATGGGTGTGCCGCCGGACCACGCGGCCACCCCGGACGGCGTGCTGCAGCCGACGACCTTCATGAGCAAGAGGCTCACGCGTCCTGGGCGCTGACGGACCGGGCCTCTCGTCGTACCGATGTGACTGCTCGTGACCTAGTGTCGCGACTGAGACGCAGGTCACACACTCGTCACCCGGCGATCCCGGGGGCGCGTTCGACGACAGGGAGCCTCGTGAGCGACAGCCTCGTGCCCGACCCCGAGCTGGTGCAGCTGCTGACGCCGGAGGGCGAGCGCGTCGAGCACCCCGACTACCCCCTCGCGCTCAGCGACGAGGAGTACCGCCTGCTCTACCGCGACCTGGTGCTCGTACGCCGGATCGACGTCGAGGCGACCGCCCTGCAACGGCAGGGCGAGCTGGGCATCTGGGCGGCGCTGCTCGGGCAGGAGGCCGCGCAGGTCGGCAGCGGTCGGGCGCTGCGGCCGCAGGACATGGCGTTCCCGACCTACCGCGAGCACGGCGTCGCGTGGTGCAAGGGCGTCGACCCGCTCAAGCTCCTCGGCCTGTTCCGCGGCGCGAGCCAGGGCGGCTGGAACCCCTACGAGACGAAGTTCAACCTCTACACGATCGTCATCGGCTCGCAGACCCTGCACGCGACCGGCTACGCGATGGGCATCCAGAAGGACGGCGCGGTCGGCGACCCGACGACCGGCGAGGCGGTCATCGCCTACTTCGGTGACGGCGCGAGCTCGCAGGGCGACGTCAACGAGGCCTTCGTGTGGGCGGCGGTCTACGGCTCGCCGATCGTCTTCTTCTGCCAGAACAACCAGTGGGGCATCAGTACGCCGACGACGACCCAGACCCGCATCCCGCTCTACCAGCGGGCCCGCGGCTTCGGCTTCCCCGGCGTGCGCGTCGACGGCAACGACGTCCTCGCCTCCTACGCCGTGACGCGCAAGGCGCTCGACGACGCCCGCACCGGTCAGGGCCCGACCCTGGTCGAGGCGTTCACCTACCGGATGGGGGCCCACACGACGTCGGACGACCCGACCCGCTACCGGCTGTCGAGCGAGCTCGAGGCGTGGAAGCTCAAGGACCCGATCGAGCGGGTGCGGTCGTTCCTGCACAAGCAGCAGCTCGCCGACGCGTCGTTCCTCGCCGGGGTGGAGGAGGAGGCCGCCGTGCTCGCTGCGCGGATCCGCAAGGGCTGCCTGGAGATGCCCGACCCCGACCCGGTCTCGATCTTCGACAAGGTCTACGTCGAGCAGACGCCGCTGCTCGCCGAGCAGCGCGAGCAGTTCGCGACCTACCACTCGGGCTTCGCGGCGGCCAGTGACGGGGGGCACGGCTGATGGTGCAGCTGACCATGGCCAAGGCCCTCAACGAGGGCCTGCGCGCCGCGATGGAGCGCGACCCCAAGGTGATCCTCATGGGCGAGGACATCGGCAAGCTCGGCGGCGTCTTCCGCGTGACGGAGGGACTGCAGGCCGAGTTCGGCGAGAAGCGCGTTCTCGACACCCCGCTCGCGGAATCGGGCATCGTCGGCACGGCGATCGGCCTCGCGATGCGCGGCTACCGCCCGGTCTGCGAGATCCAGTTCGACGGCTTCATCTTTCCGGGCTTCGACCAGATCACCTCGCAGCTGGCCAAGCTCACGGCCCGGCATGAGGGGGCGCAGAGCATGCCGGTGGTCATCCGCGTTCCCTACGGCGGCCACATTGGCGCGGTCGAGCACCACCAGGAGAGCCCCGAGGCCTACTTCGCCCACACCCCCGGATTGCGCGTCGTCAGCCCGGCGACGCCGCACGACGCGTACTGGATGATCCAGGAGGCGATCGCCAGCCCCGACCCCGTGCTCTTCTTCGAGCCCAAGAGCCGCTACTGGCCCAAGGGCGACGTCGATCTCGCGCAGAGCGGGGCGCCGCTGCACAGCAGCCGCGTGGTGCGCACTGGCACCGAGGTCACCGTCGTCGGCTACGGCCCGATGGTCTCGATGCTGCTGCAGGCCGCCGAGGTGGCCGCGGGTGAGGGCACGAGCATCGAGGTCGTCGACCTGCGCTCGATCTCGCCGATCGACTGGGAGCCCCTGCTCGAGTCGGTGCGCAAGACCGGTCGGCTTGTCGTGGCCCAGGAGGCCCCCGGCTTCGTCTCGGTCGGCTCCGAGATCGCTGCGACCGTGACCGAGCGGGCGTTTTACTCGCTCGAGGCTCCGGTGCTGCGAGTCGCGGGCTTTGACACCCCGTTTCCGCCCGCGAAGCTCGAGGGCGCCTACCTTCCCGATGTCGACCGCATCCTCGAGGCCGTCGACCGGTCGCTGGCCTACTAGGAGAGTGCACCATGGCGAATTCCGAGTTTCCCCTTCCCGACGTCGGTGAGGGTCTGACCGAGGCCGAGATCGTCTCGTGGAAGGTCAAGGCCGGCGACACCGTCACGATCAACCAGGTGCTCGTCGAGATCGAGACCGCCAAGTCGCTCGTCGAGCTGCCCTCCCCCTTCGCCGGCACCGTCGCCGCGCTGCTGGTCGAGGAGGGGGCGACCGTGGAGGTCGGCACCCCGATCATCAGCGTGACGACCGAGGGCGATGCGCCCGTGGCGGTCGCGCCCACCGCCAGCCCGGTCGCGGATGCCGTGGCCGACACCGCCGCGACCGTCGCGCCCGAGGAGGGTGGCGGCGCCGTGCTCGTCGGATACGGCAGCGCGGGCCACGCGTCGTCCCGCCGCAAGCGCGGCGCGAGTGCGGCGGCCCCCGCTGCGGTGCCG
>JAUYQP010000051.1 GCA_030697205.1 Mycobacteriales bacterium | reverse complement strand
CTCCGCCGGGCCGTCGCCCGCGGCGCAGCAGGCCGTCCGCACCGCCGCGAGCGCCGGCGCGGGCGCCCTCGGCGTACTCCTGCTGGTGGTTCTCGCCCACGCCCTAGGCACCCTGCGCCGGCTGGCACGTCGTTAACGGGTGCTTGCAGATCAGCAGCACAGCCCGCACAATGACAGCATGGCGAAGTCGATCACGATCAGGGATGTCCCAGACGCCACGAGCGCGGAGCTCTCGGCACGCGCTGCCCTGACGGGACGCTCGCTCCAGGAGTACCTGCGCGGGCATCTGGTCGCGCTGGCTGAGACGCCCGACCCTGAGGTGTGGGTCGCGCGCTTGCGCGCGCGCAAGCTCGCCACGGGCGGTGGGATCGACGTGGCGACGATCCTCGAGCACCGCGACGCCGACCGGACGTGACCCTCGTCGTCGACGCGTCTGTGGTGGTCGCCGCGCTGCTGGACTCCGGGCCGACCGGAGCCTGGGCTGAGGACCTCCTGGCCGGCGGTGGGCTGGCTGCACCGCACGTCATGCAGGTCGAGGCTGCCAACGTGCTCCGACGCGCTGCGCTGTCAGGCGACGTGCCCGCCGCCGTGGCGTCGCTGGCGCACGAGGAGCTCCTCGCCCTGCGAGTAGACCTGTTCCCCTACCCGTCGACGGCCGCACGGGTATGGGAGCTGCGGGCGAACGTCACGGCGTACGACGCCTGCTACGTCGCGGTCGCGGAGCTGCTCGGGGCGGACCTCGCCACGCTCGACCGACGGCTGGCCCAGGCGTCCGGCCCGCGGTGCGGCTTCGTACTGCACGGTGAGGGATGACGCGGGATCAGAGCGGCAGGTCGAGGCGGTAGCGGCTGCGCGAGCGCCGCCGGGTGCGGCGACGCGCGACCAAGCCGCTCAGCAGGACCGCACCCGCGGCGCTCGCTGCGAGCGGCAGGGACGACCCGTCGGGGGGCGCGGTCGGTCGCTCGGTGCTCGCGAAGGTCGCGCGCGCCCGGTCGCCGCCGTCCGCGGGCTTCTCCGGCAGGACCGGGTCGACGAGCTCGCCCACCGGTGGCAGCCCCGCGGCGCTCGCCGCGAAGCCCCAGTCGAGCAGGGCCGCAGCCTCCGCCCAGACCCGCGGGTCGGCCTTGAGCAGCGTGACGACGAGCCGTCGGCCGTCGCGCTCGGCCGCCCCGACGAAGCTGGCCCGCGCCTTCACGGTGTAGCCGTTCTTGATGCCGAGCGCGCCGTCGTAGTTCCTGATCAGCTTGTTCTTCGTGTAGGTCTCGATGCGCTTGCCGCCGGGGCCGCTCACCGAGGACTTCCGGGTCGCGACGTAGCGCGCGAAGGCCGGGATCGACATGCCCTCACGGGCGATCAGGGCGAGGTCGTACGCCGAGGTCAGCTGGCCGTCGGCGTCGAGGCCGCTCGCGTTGACGGCATGGGTGTCGAGGGCCTGCAGGCGGCGCGCCTCGTCGTTCATGAGTGCGGCCGTGACGGAGTAGCCGCCGGCGGCCGTCGCGAGGGCGTTGGCGGCGTCGTTGCCCGACACCATCAGCAGCGCCTCGAACAGCTCGGTGGCGGGGTAGGCCACCCGGTCGACGAGGCCGACCTTGCTGCCCTCGACGTTGACGTCGTCGAAGGTCGGGACGATCCGGCGGCCCGGGTCGATGCGCGGGATGAGCGTGACCGCGGTGAGCGTCTTGAGGGTGCTGGCCGGGGCGTAGCGCCCGTGGGCGTCGTGGGCGGCGAGCACGTCGCCGCTGTCGAGGTCGGCGACCAGCCAGCCCTGGGCGGTGATGCCGGTGGGGAAGGCGGGGGCACCGGGGGTGACCGCGGTGCCCTGCGCGGCCATCAGCGGGCCGCCGATCGCGTCTGCGGTCTCGGCAGCGGCAGGGGTCACGCCCAGCAGCAGCGCGCCCAGGACCGCGGCAGCAGGCAGGGCCGCCCGTAGGCGTCGGGGGGTCCGCATGGTGCCGACGAGGCTACCGGAGGGTGTTTCGTCCGGTTCGCAGGCGCGGGCGTGTCCCGTCAGACGCGGCGGAAGATCAAGGCGCGCTTGACCTCCTGGATCGCCTTGGTGACCTCGATGCCGCGCGGGCAGGCGTCGGTGCAGTTGAAGGTCGTCCGGCAGCGCCAGACGCCCTCCTTCTCGTTGAGGATCTCCAGCCGCTCGTCGGCCCCGGTGTCGCGGCTGTCGAAGATGAAGCGGTGGGCCATGACGATGGCCTGCGGGCCGAAGTAGCTCTCGTCGTTCCAGAAGACCGGGCACGACGTGGTGCAGGCGGCGCACATGATGCACTTGGTGGTGTCGTCGAAGCGCGCGCGGTCCTCGGCGCTCTGCAGGCGCTCGCGGGTGGGCTCGCGGTCGTCGGCGATGAGGAAGGGCTTGATCGAGCGGAACGCCTCGAAGAACGGCTCCATGTCGACGACGAGGTCCTTGAGGACCGGCAGCCCCTTGATGGGCTCGACCAGGACCTCTCCGCCGTCGGCGCGGACCAGGTCCTTGACCAGCACCTTGCACGCCAGTCGGTTGACGCCGTTGATGCGCATCGCGTCGGAGCCGCAGACGCCGTGCGCGCAGGAGCGGCGGAAGGTCAGCGAGCCGTCCTGGTACCACTTGATGTGGTGCAGGGCGTCGAGCAGGCGGTCACCCTTCTCGACAGGAACCTCGAAGGACTGCCAGTTGGCCTCCGGGTCGACCTCGGGGTCGAAGCGGCGGACCTTCACGACGATGGTCCTCGGGTGCCCGTCGATCACGGCGGGCGGCGGAGCGAGGTCGGTGACGGCAGTCATCAGTACTTGCGCTCCATCGGCATGTAGCGGGTCTGGACGACCGGCTTGTAGTCCAGGCGGATCTCGGATCCCTCCTGGTACGCCATCGTGTGGCGCATGAAGTTGACGTCGTCGCGGTGCGGGTAGTCCTCGCGGAAGTGGCCGCCGCGCGACTCGTTACGGGCCTTGGCGGAGACCACGAGGACCTCGGCGAGGTCGAGCAGGAAGCCCAGCTCGACGGCCTCGAGGAGCTCGGTGTTGTAGCGCTTGCCGCGGTCGGAGACGCCGACCCGGGTGTAGCGGTCCTTGAGCGCCGCGATGTCGAGCTCGGCCTGCTTGAGGGTCGCCTCGGTGCGGTAGACCGACGCGTTGGTGTCCATCGACTCCTGCAGCGCCTTGCGGATGTCGGCGACGGTCTCGGTGCCGCTGCCGTCCTGGAGCTTCGCGAGCATCGCGACGACGTCGCGCTCCGGGGACTCCGGCAGCTCGACGTAGTCGTGCGTCGTGGCGTAGTCGGCGGCGGAGATGCCCCCGCGCCGGCCGAAGACGTTGATGTCGAGCAGCGAGTTGGTGCCGAGGCGGTTGGCGCCGTGGACCGACACGCACGCGACCTCGCCGGCGGCGAACAGGCCCGGGACGACGTCGGTGTTGTTGCGCAGCACCTGCGCGTCGACGTTGGTCGGCACGCCACCCATCGCGTAGTGGGCCGTGGGCTGGATCGGGATCGGGTCGGTGTAGGGCTCGATGCCGAGGTAGGTGCGCGCGAACTCCGTGATGTCCGGGAGCTTGGCGTCGAGCTGCTCCGGCGGCAGGTGCGTCAGGTCCAGGAAGACGTGGTCGCCCGCCGGCCCGCAGCCACGGCCCTGCCGGATCTCGGTGTAGATGGCGCGGGCGACCATGTCGCGCGGCGCGAGGTCCTTGATGGTGGGGGCGTAGCGCTCCATGAAGCGCTCGCCGTCCTTGTTGCGCAGGATGCCGCCCTCGCCGCGGGCACCCTCGGTGAGCAGGATGCCCATCTTCCAGATGCCCGTCGGGTGGAACTGGTAGAACTCCATGTCCTCGAGCGGCAGGCCCTTGCGCAAGACGATGCCCATGCCGTCGCCGGTGAGGGTGTGCGCGTTGGACGTGACCTTGAAGACCTTGCCGAAGCCGCCGCTCGCGAAGAGCACCGACTTGGCCTGGAAGACGTGGATCTCGCCGGTCGCGAGCTCGTAGGCGACGACGCCGGCGGTGCGGCCCTCGTTGAGGACGAGGTCGAGGACGTAGAACTCGTTGAAGAAGTCGATCTCCTCCTTGACGCACTGCTGGTAGAGCGTCTGGAGGATCATGTGGCCGGTGCGGTCCGCCGCGAAGCAGGACCGGCGCACGGCCGCCTCGCCGTGGTTGCGGGTGTGCCCGCCGAAGCGGCGCTGGTCGATGCGGCCCTCAGGGGTGCGGTTGAAGGGCAGGCCCATCTTCTCGAGGTCGAGGACCGCGTCGATGGCCTCCTTGCACATCACCTCGGCGGCGTCCTGGTCGACGAGGTAGTCGCCGCCCTTGACGGTGTCGAAGGTGTGCCACTCCCAGTTGTCCTCCTCGACGTTGGCGAGGGCGGCGCACATGCCGCCCTGGGCCGCGCCGGTGTGGGAGCGCGTCGGGTAGAGCTTGGTGAGCACGGCGGTCTTGGACCGCTTCCCCGCCTCGAGCGCGGCGCGCATGCCCGCCCCGCCCGCGCCGACGATGACCGTGTCGTACTTGTGGACCTGCACCATCGGTCGATGCTCCTAGCTGATGGTCGGGTCGAAGGTGAAGATGACGACGGTGC
This sequence comes from Mycobacteriales bacterium, assembly GCA_030697205.1. Lineage (NCBI taxonomy): Bacteria > Bacillati > Actinomycetota > Actinomycetes > Mycobacteriales > Mycobacteriales bacterium. Next base: position 11,518 of record JAUYQP010000051.1, on the reverse strand, counting down.
CGAGCAGCAGGATGAGGAAGCTCGAGACGTAGAGGAGCATCTTCAGCCAGAAGCGCGTGGTGTCGCGCTCGGCGTAGTCGTTGATGATGACGCGCAGGCCGTTGGTGCCGTGCAGCATCGCGAGCCACAGCTGCGCGAGGTCCCAGGTGCGCCAGAACGGCGACGCCCAGCGGCCCGCGACGAAGCTGAAGTTGATGCGCTGCACGCCTCCGTCGAGGATGTTCATGATCAGCAGGTGGCCGAGCACGAGGACGACGAGCAGCAGCCCGGACATCCGCATGAAGATCCAGCTGTACATCTCGAAGTTGGTGCCTGAGCCCTTGCGCACCGGCCGCCGGCGGCGCGGGCGAGGGGCCTCGATCACGACGGGCGTCTCGGCGGTGGCGGTCATGACGGCGACCCGAACATGGCCTCGACCGTGTGCTTCACCATGTAGTAGGTCCCGGGGATCATCACGAACGTGACCGTGCCGACCACGGCGTAGGTCATCTGCTTCTGGTAGCGCGGACCCTTCTCCCAGAAGTCGATCGCCATCACGCGCAGGCCGTTGAGCGCGTGGTAGAGCACCGCGCCGACGAGACCGACCTCCATGAGGTTGACGATCGGCGTCTTGTAGGTGTCCATGATGCGGTCGTAGGCGTCGGGGGAGACCCGCACCAGCGCGGTGTCGAGCACGTGGGCGAAGAGGAAGAAGAAGATGAGGACGCCGGTGACGCGGTGCGCGACCCAGGACCACATCCCCTCGCGCCCCCGGTAGAGGGTGCCTGCGGGTGCCTTGGCCATGGACCGATGCTAACGACGGGGAAACGGAGCGGCACCCCGAGGCGTGTGGGATCGGTCACGCCGGCCGGAACGACGCGGCGATCCGCTCGAACGTCGGCAGGCTGGCGGCGAAGTCCGCGGCGCCGGTCTGCCAGTAGAGCGCGTAGCCGGTGCCGTCGACGACGAAGCCCCGGTCGAGGGTGCGCAGGTCCGCGCCGCCGTCGCGGAACGTGAACTCCCAGTCGGCGGCGTCCCAGCCCCGGTAGTCCACCGGCTCGATCCGGACCCGGGAGTACGACGGGAAGGCCCGCCGGAAGCCGATCTCCTGCTGCTCCCACGCGGCCGCGGGGTCGGTGCCCGGCGTGTCGGTGGTGTCGACGCGCAGGGTCCAGCGGCGCGACTCGTCGCGGATCTGGCGCAGCCCTCTGCGCTCGCTCACGACCCAGCCCTTCGGGTGGCGCACCGACCAGCCGGCGCCCGGCTCGGTGTGGGTCGCCCAGTCCGCCGGGACGGTGACGCCCTCGGCCCCGGTGCCGGGGGCGCCGCTGTCGTCCCGGGTCAGCGCGTAGGTGCCGCCGGCGGCGAGGGCGGTGACGAGCAGCAGGGCCGGCCCGGCGACCCGGGCCCGGCCGCGGCGGGGACGGGCCGCGGCGGCGCGGACGTCGACCAGGGGCAGGGCCTGGGTGCCCTCGGTGCGTCGCTCGGCGGCCGGCTGCGGCTGGGCGAGCAGGGTGGCGTCGCTGCCCTGCGCGACGGCGGTCAGGGCCGCGGTCGCCGCGGCCGCGTCCAGGCGGAGCGCGGGGTCCTTCTCCAGCAGCCCCTCGAGGACCTCGCGCAGCGGTCCTGCGGCGACGAAGGGGGCGTGGTCGCCCGTGACGACGGCCGTCACGGTCAGCAGGGGCTCGCCGCCGTCGAAGGGCGGGCGGCCCTCGACCGCGGTGAACAGCGTCGCCCCGAGCGACCACAGGTCGGACTCCGGGCCCGGGGCCTGCCCGCGGGCGCGCTCGGGGGCGATGTAGGACGGCGAGCCGAGGATCAGCCCGGTGTGGGTGATGGAGGAGTCACCGGTCGAGGTCGCGATCCCGAAGTCGGTGAGCACGACCCGGCCGTCGTCGCGGACGAGCACGTTGCCGGGCTTCACGTCGCGGTGCACGATCCCGACCGCGTGGGCGGCCTGCAGCGCCCCGAGCACGGCCAGCCCGACCTCGGCGGTGCGCCGCGGGCTGAGCGGTCCGTCGGTGCGCACGACGTCGGACAGGGTGCGCGCCTCGACGAGCTCCATCACGAGGTAGGGCCGGTCGTCGTCCTCGACCACGTCGTAGACGGTGACGGCGCTGGGGTGGTCGAGCTGGGCGGCGGAGCGGGCCTCGCGGCGGGTGCGCTCGCGCAGCACGTCGCGCTCGTCGTCGCTCACCCCGTGCGGCGGCGCGACCTCCTTGACGGCGACCTCGCGGTCGAGCACGAGGTCCTGCGCGCGCCAGACGGTGCCCATGCCGCCGGAGCCCAGCGGCTCGAGCAGCCGGTAGCGCCCGCCGACCGTGCGGTCAGTGGTGTCCACCCCTGCCCCCTACCCCGTGCGGGCCGCGGCCTAGCATCCGCGCAGGGTCCGAGTGAGGAGAGCCACGTCATGGCGCGTCAGTCCGAGTCCGGCTTCGAGATCAAGCCCCTCTACGGGCCGGAGGACGTCGCACCCGGCCTGCCCGACCGGCTCGGCGCCCCCGGCGACTTCCCCTACACGCGTGGCGTCTACCCGTCGATGTACACCGGGCGCCCCTGGACCATGCGGCAGTACGCCGGTTTCGGCACCGCGAAGGAGTCCAACGAGCGCTACCGCCACCTCGTGGCGCAGGGCACCGGCGGCCTGTCGGTGGCCTTCGACCTGCCGACCCAGATGGGCTACGACTCCGACGACCCGGTGGCCTCCGGGGAGGTCGGCAAGGTCGGCGTCGCGATCGACTCGCTCGAGGACATGCGGGTGCTGTTCGACGCGATCCCGCTCGGCGAGGTCAGCACCTCGATGACCATCAACGCCCCGGCGGCCGTCCTGCTGCTGATGTACCAGCTGGTCGCGGAGGAGAACGGCGTCGCGAGCACCGCGATCACCGGCACCATCCAGAACGACGTGCTCAAGGAGTACATCGCCCGCGGGACCTACATCTACCCGCCGCAGCAGTCGCTGCGGCTCATCACCGACATCTTCAGCTACTGCCGCACCGAGATCCCGAAGTGGAACACCATCTCGATCTCCGGCTACCACATGGCCGAGGCCGGGGCGACGCCCACGCAGGAGATCGCCTTCACCCTCGCCAACGGCATCGAGTACGTCCGGGCGGCTGTCGCGTCGGGCCAGGACGTCGACGACTTCGCGCCCCGACTCGCCTTCTTCTTCGTCTCGCGCACGACCCTGCTCGAGGAGGTCGCGAAGTTCCGCGCGGCCCGTCGCATCTGGGCCCAGGTCATGCGTGACGAGTTCGGCGCCAAGGACCCGAAGTCGCTGATGCTGCGCTTCCACACCCAGACCGCCGGCGTGCAGCTCACCGCGCAGCAGCCCGAGGTCAACCTCGTGCGGGTCGCGATCCAGGGCCTCGCCGCGGTCCTCGGCGGGACCCAGTCGCTGCACACCAACTCCTTCGACGAGGCGATCGCGCTCCCGACGGTGAAGGCCGCGACGCTGGCGCTGCGCACCCAGCAGGTGCTCGCCTACGAGACCGACGTCACCGCGACCGTCGACCCGTTCGCCGGCTCCTACGTCGTCGAGGCGATGACCGACGAGGTCGAGGCCGGTGCCCGCGCGCTGATGGCGCAGGTCGAGGACCTCGGCGGGGCGGTCGCGGCGATCGAGCGCGGCTACCAGAAGAGCGAGATCGAGAAGAGCGCGTACGACGTCGCCATGGGCATCGACTCCGGCGAGCGCGTCGTCGTCGGGCTCAACCGCTACCAGGCGGCGTCCGAGGAGCGCTACGACCCGCTGCGGGTCGACCCGCAGATCGAGCACGACCAGCGGGCCCGGCTCGCCGACCTGCGCGCGCGGCGCGACTCCGGTGCCGTCGACAAGGCACTCGCGGACCTCAAGGCCGCCGCTCAGGGCAGCGACAACGTGCTCTACCCGCTGCGTGAGGCGCTGCGCTCGCTCGCCACCGTCGGGGAGGTCTGCGGGGCGCTCCGCGAGGTCTGGGGCGTCTACACCCCGCAGGAGTTCTTCTAGACTGACCGGGTCGGGGGGGACGACGGGGGGCCGTCACCCTGGAGAGCTGTGCAGACGATCTTCGTCCTGACCCTGCTGCTCGTGGTCGCCGCCGCACTGGCCGTCCCGATGATCCGCAAGCGCAACGTCCTCGGCGAGGTCGACCGCTTCCAGCACGCCCGGTCGCTGACGACCTCCTGGAGCGACGACCCGCCAGCGCAGCGCCCGGCCCCCGAGGAGTAGGTCCCGCTGCCCGCGCGTGACAGGCTGGCGCGGTGGAGGCCGGCCGGGTCGAGCGACCCCTGGGGTTCGCGCACCGCGGCGCCCGCGCGGACGCCCGCGAGAACACCCTCGAGGCCTTCCGGCTCGCCGTCTCGCTGGGTGCCACCGGCATCGAGAGCGACGTCTGGCTGACCGCTGACGGACGCGCTGCGCTGCACCACGGGCCGGCCGTGCGGCTGCGCCGGGGCGGTGCGCGCCAGGCCATCACCAGCCTGGCGGCGGCGCGGCTCCCGTCGTACGTGCCCCTGCTCGACGACCTCTACGCCGCCTGCGGCGTCGACCTCGACTTGTCGCTCGACCTCAAGGACGGCCGCTCCGCCGAGGCCGTCCTGGCCGTCGCGCGGGCCGCGGGGCACGACCGCTCCCGGCTGTGGCTGTGTGCCCGCGGCCTCGAGCCGCTCGCCTGGCGCGGGCTCGACCCCGACGTGCGGCTGGTGAGCGACACCCGCCGGCTGCACGTGCGCGAGCACGGCTGGCCGGCCTTCCTCGACCAGGTCCGCACCGGTGGGGGAGCCGCGGTCAACCTGCGGCGCCGGCACTGGACCCGCGCGCTCGTCGACCACGTCCACGAGCACGGGCTGCTGGCTTTCGCGTGGGACGTGCAGTCGACGCGCCGCCTGCAGCGCCTGCTCGCGCTCGGCTGCGACGCGGTCTACAGCGACCACGTCCGCCGGCTCGTCCCCGCCCTGCAGGGGGTCAGCAGCCGGGGATGATCTCGTCGTTGACGCGGGTCGGCGGGACCCGCTTGCGGCTGGCCCGCTCGTAGGCGGACGCGTAGCCGACCAGCGCGCGGTCGGCGTAGCGGCTGCCCAGGAAGGACAGGCCGACCGGGTCCTCGTCGTTGACGAGCCCGGCGGGGACGATGACGGTGGGGTAGCCGGCCGACGCCCCGACGTTGGCGTAGGCCGGCCCGTGCACGACGACGGCGTCGAGGTCGTCGGCTTCCAGCGCCCGGTCGATGACCTCGCCCATCGCGGTCCGCAGTCCGAGCGACCCGGCCTGGGCGAGCTCGCGCACGCCCGGCTGCGCCGCGCTCGCGATCAGCAGGCGCTGGCCGTACTTCACCTTGTCGGGGAACTGCTGGTTGTAGGCGACGACGTCGACGAGGCTGCGCACGCCGCTCTTGGGCGTCGGGATCGCGGTCGTGAGGTAGGCGTCGAGGTGAGCCTTGAAGTCGTTGGGGATCAGGCCGATCTCGGCGATGCCGAGCTGCCCGAGGTCCTCGAGCTCCTCGGTCTCGACGAGCACGGCGCCCTGGGCGCGCAGCGTGTCGAGGGCGGCGTCGTAGACCTCGCGCGCTGGCCCCCCGAGGCCGTCGCGGCGCTGCGCGCTGAAGCCGAGCCGGACCCCGTTGAGCGAGCCGGTGCGGGCGGCGGCCGCGAAGTCGACGCCGGCCGGTGCGTCGGAGGTCGCGTTGTCGGCGGCGTCGGGTCCGGCCACGGCGGTGAGCAGCGCGGCCGCGTCGGCCACGGTGCGCGTCATCGGTCCGGCGGTGTCGAAGCCCTCGGCGAGCGGGATGACGCCGCTGCGGCTGACCAGGCCACGGGTCGGCTTGATGCCGACCAGGCCGTTGACGCTCGCCGGCGACAGGATCGAGCCGGAGGTCTCCGAGCCGAAGGTGCCGGTGGCGAAGGCCATCGAGCCGGCGACCCCGGAGCCCGAGGACGAGCCGAGCGGGTCGCCGAAGTCGTACGCCGACAGCACCTGCCCGCCCAGGCTGGAGTAGCCGTTGGGCATCGACAGGTCCACCCAGTTGGCCCACTCCGACAGGTTGGCCTTACCGAGCACGATCGCGCCCGCGGCGCGCAGGCGGGCGACCACGGTCGAGTCCTGGAAGGGCACCGACCCCTCGAGCGCGATGGAGCCGGCCGTCGTCGGCAGGTCCTTGGTGCCGATGTTGTCCTTGAGCAGCAGCGGGATGCCGTGCAGCGGGCCGCGGACCTTGCCCGCACGGCGCTCGGCGTCGAGACGGGCGGCCTCGGCGCGGGCCTTCGGGTGCAGGGCGCGGATGCTGTTGGTCTTGGCGTCGTAGGCCTTGATGCGGGCGAGGTAGGCGTCGACGAGCCGCACGCTGGTGAGGCGGCCGGCGCGCATCGCGGCCTGCAGGTCCGCGGCGGTGGCGGTCTGCAGGTCGAGCCCGGCGACCTTCGCGCGGGTGTCGCAGGCGGGCGACCCGGCGAAGCGGGGCGCGGCCTCGGAGGGGATGGCGGTGACGGTGAGGAGCAGGCCGGCGACCAGGGGCAGGAGTCGGGTGGTGCGCATGGGAGAGGGGTTCGCCACGGGCAGGCCAGGTCCCTGCTGGGTAGGGTCGTGGACGCCAGCCTGGAGGCCACGTGCAGATCCCCTTCGAGTCGTCCCCGACGTCGAGCCTCGGCGTGGAGTGGGAGCTCGAGCTCGTCGACCGGGAGACCCGCCAGCTGCGCAGCGGCGCGTCGGAGATCCTCGAGGAACTCGCGCCCGGCGCCGAGCACCCGAAGGCCAAGCACGAGCTGCTCGAGTCGACCGTCGAGGTCATCACCGGCGTGTGCACCACCGTCGCCGAGGCGGTGGCCGACCTGGCTGCCACCGTCGAGGAGGTCCGGGTCGCGGCCGACCGGCGCGGGCTCGGGCTGATGTGCTCGGGCACGCACCCGATGACCGACTGGCAGACGCAGCAGATCAGCCCGTCGCCGCGCTACGCCAAGCTCATCGACGACATGCAGTGGCTCGCCCGCCGCCTCCAGATCTTCGGCGTCCACGTCCACGTCGGGGTGCGCTCGCCCGACAAGGTCATCCCCATCGTCAACGCCCTGACGGCCTACATCCCGCACCTGCTCGCGCTGTCGGCGAGCAGCCCCTTCTGGGTCGGCTCCGACACCGGGCTCGCGTCGAGCCGTTCGAAGGTCTTCGAGAACCTCCCGACGGCGGGTCTGCCCTACCAGCTGTCGGGCTGGCCGGAGTTCGAGTCCTACATGGAGACGCTGATCGCCACCGGGACGATCGGCTCCATCAAGGAGGTGTGGTGGGACATCCGCCCGCACCCCGACTTCGGCACCGTCGAGCTGCGGATCTGCGACGGCCTGCCCACTGTTCGCGAGGTCGCGATGGTGGCGGCGATCTCCCAGTGCCTCGTCGACACCCTCGACCGCGAGATCGACAAGGGCTACACCCTGCCCACTCCGAAGGGCTGGGTCGTGAAGGAGAACAAGTGGCGGGCCGCCCGCTACGGCATGGACGCGGAGATCATCGTGGCCGACGACCACCGCACGATGCCGGTGCGTGAGGCCGTGACCGACCTCGTGCACGAGCTGCGACCGGCCGCGGAGCGGCTCGGCTGCCTCGACGAGCTCGGCTACGCCCTCGAGGTCGTGGAGCACGGCGCGAGCTACGAGCGCCAGCGCGCGGTGGCGGCGGCCCACGGCGGGGACCTCACCGCGGTCGTCGACAGCCTGCTCGCGGAGTTCGCCGCAGGCAGGCCGGTGCTGCCGTGAAGGACCTCGCGGCGGCGTGGCTCGCGGAGCACGAGCCCTCGCTGGTCGCCTTCCGGCGCCATCTGCACCAGCGCCCCGAGCTCGGTCGCCACGAGCACGAGACGACGCGCGCGCTGTGCGAGCGGCTCGCCGCGGCGGGGCTGTCGCCGAAGGTCCTTGCGGTCGGCACCGGCCTGGTCTGCGACATCGGACCCGCCGACGGGCCGGTCGTCGTGCTGCGGGCCGACATCGACGCGCTCCCGCTGCCGGACGAGAAGGACGTGCCCTACCGCTCGCACGTCCCCGGTGTGAGCCACGCCTGCGGCCACGACGTGCACACCGCGGTCGTGCTGGGCGCCGGGCTGGTGCTTGCCGGGATGGACCTGCCCGGTCGGGTCCGCCTGGTCTTCCAGCCCGCCGAGGAGCTGATGCCCGGCGGCGCCCTCGACGTCCTCGCCGAGGGCTGCCTCGACGGTGTCTCGTCGGTCTTCGGCCTGCACTGCGACCCGGCGCTCGAGGTCGGGCGGGTGGGCCTGAAGAGCGGCCCGATCACCGCGGCCGCCGACACCCTCGAGGTGGTGCTCACCGGGCCGGGCGGTCACACCAGCCGGCCGCACAACACCGTCGACCTCGTCCACGCTCTCGCCACCGTCGCGACCGGGCTGCCCGACGCGCTGTCGCGCCTGGTCGACCCGCGTGCCGGGATGTGCGTCGTCTGGGGCACCGTCTCGGCAGGCACGGCCCGCAACGCGATCCCGCGCGAGGGTCGGCTCGCCGGCACGCTGCGGGTGCTCGACAAGGGGGCCTGGGCGGACGCCCCCGACCTCGTCCGCCGCGTCGTCGACGGGCTCGTCTCGCCGTACGGCGCCCGGGCGACCGTCAGCTACGAGCGCGGGGTGCCGCCGGTGGTCAACGACCCGTCGGCTGTCGCGTTGCTCACCGCCGCGGCGACCACGGCGCTCGGCCCCGGCGCTGCGGTCCCGACCCTGCAGTCGCTCGGCGGCGAGGACTTCGCGTGGTACCTCGACGACGTGCCGGGGGCGATGGCGCGGCTCGGGGTGAAGGCGCCCGGGGAGTCGCGCGCGCTCGACCTGCACCAGGGGCGCTTCGACGTCGACGAGGCGGTCATCGGCGTCGGCGTGCGGCTGCTCGTGGCGACGGCACTCGCGGCGCTGTCCACGGGCTGAGACGGGCCCGGGTCCCGGCGGCTGCGGCGGCGGGCCGTGAGACACTGAACTGCAACGTGTTCTCGTTTGGCGGAGGGGTGACAACGTGAGCGTCGAGGTCGACGTGCTCGTGGTGGGGGCAGGCCCGTCGGGCCTCTACGGCGCCTACTACGCCGGGTTCCGGGGGCTGTCCGTCGCGATCGTCGACGCGCTGCCCGAGGCCGGCGGCCAGGTCACCGCGCTCTACCCGGAGAAGATGATCTACGACATCGCGGGCTTCCCCGCGGTGCGCGGCAAGGACCTCGTCGAGAACCTCGTCAACCAGTGCTCGCCCTTCGCGCCGACCTGGCTGCTGGGGGAGTCCGCGGTCGGCTACTCCGACGAGGGCTCGGCCGTCTCCATCACGCTCGCGTCCGGCACCGTCGTACGTGCCAAGGCTGTGGTGGTGACCGGCGGGATCGGCACCTTCAGCCCGCGCCCGCTGCCGGGCGCCGACCTGTGGGAGGGGCGCGGTCTGGAGTACATCGTCCCGACCTACCTGCCCTACGCCGGCAAGGACGTCGTCGTGGTGGGTGGCGGCGACAGCGCCGTCGACTGGGCGCTGGGCCTCGAGGGAGTGGCCCGCTCGGTGGCGCTGGTGCACCGCCGCGACGAGTTCCGCGCCCACGCCCACTCGGTGAAGCTGCTCAAGGACTCCTCCATCGAGGTCGTCACGCCGGTGTCGCCGGTGGCGCTCAATGGCGGTGACTTCCTCGAGTCGCTGACGGTCCGCGACGTGAAGACCAAGGAGTCGCGCGACCTGCCCGCGCAGGCCGTCGTGGCGGCGCTGGGCTTCACCGCCGACATCAGCGCGCTGGAGTCCTGGGGCCTCGCGACGTCGGACCGTCACCTCGTCGTCGACACCCGGATGCAGACCAACCTGCCGCGCGTCTACGCCGCCGGCGACATCACGGAGTACCCCGGCAAGGTCCGCCTGATCAGCGTCGGCTTCGGGGAGGCTGCGACGGCGGTCAACAACGCCGCTACCGTGATCGACCCCGAGGCCACGGTCTTCCCTGGCCACTCGACGGAGCAGCTGGAGGGCACCCCTGTGAGCGCCGCATGACCTACGTGATCACCACCTCGTGCGTCGACGTGAAGGACATGTCGTGCATCGAGGAGTGCCCCGTCGACTGCATCTACGAGGGCGACCGCAAGCTCTACATCCAGCCGTCGGAGTGCATCGACTGCGGCGCCTGCGAGCCGGTCTGCCCGGTCGACGCGATCTACCCCGACCGTCGGCTGCCCGACGACCGCAAGGACGACCTGTCGGACAACAAGGCCTTCTTCGTCGAGGTGCTCGACGGTCGCGACGGGCCGCTGGGGTCCCCCGGCGGCTCGATGAAGGTCGGCCCGGTCGAGGCCGACACGCCCCGCATCGTGGACTTCGTCAAGCCCGACGACGACGCCTGACCCACCGCTCCCTCACTGCGCTGTGTCATAAGTCCTTAGCGTGGGCCTCTCCTGAGAGCTGATGACGCAGTGCGTCGCCCGCCCCTTGCGTCATAACTCCTGAGCGTGGGCCTCTCCTGAGACCTGATGACGCAGTGGGAGGGAGGCTGGGCCCGGGCGGATCGCCGGGGTCAGGAGACCTCGGCGATCTGCTCCTCGGACCAGAGCCAGAGCTTCTCGGCCTCGTCGGGGCTCATCGCCCAGTCGGCGTAGCCGCCGCTGCCGTCGCCAGGCGTCGGCCCGGCCACCTGGCAGTCCTCGAGGTAGAGCCCGCCGCGGCCCTCGAGCTCCGGTGACGTCGCCGCCCAGACCTGGGTCGCGGCGCCCGCGGAGACCTCCTTGCGGACCAGCGCGCCGGTCGGCATGCTCGCCGCCAGCCGCGTCAGGTCCTCCTCGGTGAGGTGGCGCGACAGCTCGGTGATGATGACGCCGGGGTGCAGCGCGAGGGCGTGCACGCCCCGGTCGGCGAGGCGCTTGTCCAGGCCGACGGTGAACAGCACGTTGGCGGTCTTGGCCTGCGCGTAGGCCCGCCACTTCTCGTACGACGACTCGTCCGCGTAGTGCGGGTCCTGCCAGCGGATCCCGCCCCGCAGGTGCCCCCGCGAGCTGACGTTGACGATGCGCGCGGGCGCGCTCGCGACGAGCAGGTCGGTGAGCAGCTGGGTCAGCAGGAAGTGGCCGAGGTGGTTGGTGCCGAGCTGCAGCTCGAAGCCCTGGGCGGTGCGCATCAGCGGGCAGGCCATGACGCCGGCGTTGTTGACCAGCACGTGCAGCGCGTCGGTCAGCGCCAGGACCTCCTTCGCGCCGGACCGCACGGAGTCGAGGTCGGCGAGGTCGAGGTCGACGAGCTCCACCGGCACGCCCGCGAGGACCTTCTCGGCCTTGGCCCGGTCACGGACCGCGCCGATCACGCGCGCCCCGACGCCCGCGAGCGCCTTCACGGTCTCGACGCCGAGGCCGGCGCTCGCGCCCGTGACGAGCACTGTGCGCCCGGTCAGGTCGATGCCGGCGAGGACCTCGTCGGTGGTGGTGTCGGGACCGAACGCCATGCGGATCTCCTGGGTCGAGGGGGTAGCACAGCCGTCGGGGCCGCCCCGGGGGGCCCCCCCCCCCGGCCCCGACGGCTGTGCTACCCCCTCGACCCAGGAGATCCGCATGGCGTTCGGTCCCGACACCACCACCGA
>JAUYQP010000050.1 GCA_030697205.1 Mycobacteriales bacterium | reverse complement strand
CCGCCGTTCGAGATGTCGTCGTCCGAGGTGGTCACAGCGGCCTTCGCAAGCGTCGGTGCCTTCATCGTGCAGTCTCCTGTCCGAGGCGTCAGCCCCAGCGTCGGACCTCAGCGACTTACACAGACGATCTGACACGCCCACCGGCAGGGCCACCACACGCCGAGTGACGTCCAAGCGCCCTGAAGGATCAGCTCGGGAAGCCGTGCCACCGGACTCACGGGAAGCCTGCCTGAACTGTCGCGCCCACCCGGCACACTGACGGGCGTGCCCATGACAGCAACGCACCCGGACGCGGGCGCCCTCGATGCGACGCTGCCCGACCTAGGAGCCGACCTGGCATGGGAGGTCGTCCACAAGCCACCCAGCCCCATCGGGCTCGTCTGCCGCGGCTGCGAACACACCGTTCACGCCAAGGTCAGCCCGCGCGGACTGCGCTTTTTCGCCCACAACAGCGAACAGTCCGACTGCCCCCTCAACGGTGAGAGCCCCGACCACCGGCTGCTCAAGAGCGAACTCGCAGCTGCTCTTCGAGCCGCAGGCTGGACCGCGGACCTCGAAGTCCCCGGAAACGGCTGGCGCGCGGACGTCCTCGGGACCAGCCCCGACGGTCAGCGGCGGATCGCGTGGGAGGCGCAGCTCGCCTACTCGAGCATCGAAGACCTGCAGGAGAGGACCCGACGCATGGCAGTCGACCAGGTCGAGGTCTGCTGGGTCAGCGACAAGGACGCGCTGTGGCTCCGTCACGTGCCGAGCGTCCGGGTCGCTCGGCACGAGGTCTCCGGGTCTCTGACCGTCACCGACGGCGCCAGCACGTTCAGCGGCTCGCTGTGCCCAGACCCCAGCCGCTGCCACGAGTTCCCAGTCAAGGCGCCCTGCCCCGGGCACGGAGCCTGGACTCCACCGAACACACTCACCCTCGAGTCGTTCGTCGCGGCCGTGTGCGCTGACCGCGTCCGCCCCGTACGGATGCGGCTCAGCTGGCAACACACCGCAGCCCCGGCCTCCGACGGGCGGACCGTCTGGACCGCCAAGGCGCACCTCGAGACCGAACAGCGGCATGTCGAGGCCCGCGAGCGACACGAGGTCTGGGCCGACCGGGAGGAGGAGGGAGCGCGAGCACACGAACGGGCCATCGAAGCGCTGATAGACCGTCAGCAGAAGCTGATCCCCCTCACCGTCAGCTTCGCCAAGCGCAGCACCGGACAACCAGCGCGCGCCTACGACGAGGACCGCGACCCGGACTGGGCGATGGGCGTACCCGTGTTCGCAGGCGGCGACGCGTTCGCCGTCATCTGCCCAGTCGCCTCCCGCGTCAGCGCCGACAAGGCCGTCCGAGACCGTCTCGCCGGACTGCTCGTCGTGATCGCGAGCCGGTCCGAGCAGGACCGCCTCGCGAAGGTCTGCGCACCCGGCCAGCGGTTCAAGCTGTTCGAACCCCGCGAACGAGGCGCCCTGCCGTCACTGTCGAAACCGCCTGCCCATTACGGAACAGGAAGCATCAGCGTCGGGCAGGCCGTGAGCCGCATGTTCGGTGGGTACTGACACATGCCGCCTGGACCACAACGACGCGCACCTGGACGAGGGAGACACCTGTGAAGTGGCACGGCCGGCTGCCGGACGGCATGAAGGTCACCTCACACACCCCCAGCGGCTTCACCGTCGAGCTCGGCCTGCCCTTAGGCCCCGACGGGATGTTCCCGCTCAGATGTCCAGAGGTACCCGAGCACGAGTTCGGAGTACCGCAGGCGTTCCTGGATAGCGACGACTCCGACACCATGTCCTGCCCTTGCTGCGGGCACCGCGCCGAAGGCCGCGCCTTCTTCACCGAGGACGAGCGTCGACGGCTGGACTCCGCCGCGGAAGCGGCCGCGACCGCCTACATCGACAACGCGATCGACGATATGTTCCGCAAGTTCGACCGAAGCTTCCGCGGCAACAAGTTCGTAAAGGTGACTAGCAGCCGTACGCCACGCCGGCGACTGGGACCGCTCCACAACTACGACGTCCCCGAGGCGCGGCGGACCATGACGCACGAAGCGTGCGGCCTCACCTACGCGGTCTTCGGGCTCGCCGTGTACTGCCCCCGCTGCGGGGACACCGCGCCGCACGAGCAGTTTGCCGAGCTGATGGAGATCCAGAGACGGGCACTGAGCCTGTTCGACGAACTCCCGAGCGAGAAGCGCGCCGAGTACGACGCGACCGGCGTCATCACACGGACCTACGAGACGTCGGTCAAGGACACGTTCGGTGCCCTGGAGACTCTGCTCCGCGACGAGTTCCTCGCCCGAACACCCGACGCCGCCTGCCTGGTGAAAGGTCGTGGCAACGTGTTCCAGCGCCTGGGAGATGCGTCTGCCCTATACCAGGAGCACCTCGGGCTAGACCTCGCGGGCGTCGCCGGCGACGCCTGGACAACCTGTCTGGAAGGAATGGCCGTCAGGCACATCCTCGTCCACAACAACGGCGTCATCGACGAGCGCTACATCGCCGCGGTCCCCGCCGCTGCGGCCAAGCTCCGAACCCGAATCAGCGTGGACAGGCAGACGGCCGACCGCGTCTTGGCCGCAGCCATGACCGTTGCGCAGGCCGCGACGGGTAGTACACCGTGAATCCCGCCACGACTCGGCGCAGCGCGAAGACCTGAACCGCGAAGAAGCGTCGCTACCCGTCGATGCGAACGTCCGCTCATGCCGCTGAGCGCGTGCTGCGGTCCTGACGGGCAGAGCGAGGCGCATCGCCTGGACGTCAGGGGAGGTACGACGGCTGCTGCGCGGAGACGGCCGCGACGCCGAGGAGCTGGAAGCGAGGGTGCCTCCGTACGTCAGACCGGTCCGACCGCTCGACGGTCTGCCTCGGAGTCCACGTCGAACCACGGGCGGTCCGGCAGGGCGAGCCGCAGCGTCACCAACGGCCGCAGGACCTCGCCCAGCCGCGACGACCCCGCTCCGACCGCGGCCCGGAGCGACGACGTCGTCCAGCAGCCGAACAGCCACTGCTCCCGCCCGTCGTCGTCGACGACGACCGTGCCCGGACCGGAGTCGACCAGTGCGTCGACCGCAGCGGGGGTGAGCAGCGGCAGGTCGGCGGCAAGCAGCACCACCAGCTCGGCGGCCACCAGCGGAAGCGCCGCGGTCAGGCCGGCCACCGGACCGGACCCGGGCGGGTCCTCCTGGCACCACACCACCGGGCCGGCCACCGGCCGGACGGCGCCCACGCAGACCCGCACCGTCGCGGAGGCGACCGCGAGCAGAACGGTGTCGAGCATCGGGCGCCCGCCCACCACGAGCCCCGGTTTGTCGACCCCCCCGAGCCGGCGGGCACTCCCGCCGCAGAGGACGACTGCGTCGTACGCCGGGGTCATGCCCCTCAGACTGCCGCGTCCAGCGCGGCGGCGCCGAGCCGGACCGACAGCGCGCCGTCGAGCAGCTGCACCTCGTGGACCGCGAGGGCGAGCGAGTCGTCGTCCAGGCAGCGACCGGTCGCGAGGTCGTAGACCTGCTTGTGCAGCGGCGAGGCGACGGTGACGTGGTCGCCGCGCGAGCCGACGAGGCCGCGGGACATCACCATCGCGCCGGTCGCGGGGTCGCGGTTGTCGACGGCGTGCACGACGTCACCGACGCGGAAGACCGCGACCTGATGGCCGTCGACGAGGGCCGCGACCCCGCGTTCGAAGGGCAGTCGCGACAGCGCGCAGACCGGGGTCCAGCTCATGAGGGCACCACCTGCAGGACGGGGCCGGCGACGAGCACCGGACCGGCGGGACGGATCTGACCGCGTTCGCGGGTGAAGACGATCGACGGGTCGGCGACGTCGGGCGCGTTGACGAAGGACGTGAAGCGCTCGAGCCGCACCGGGTCGGCGAGGGTGTCGGCCCACTCGTCGCTGTAGGTGTCGACGTGACGGGCCATCGCGGCGTCGAGCTCGGCGCACAGCCCGAGGGAGTCGTCCACCACGACCTCGCGGACGTGGTCGAGCCCGGTGGCCTCGAGCCACGGCGCGGTGCGCTGCAGGCGCTCGGCGGTGAAGACGTAGAGCATGAGGAAGCGGTCGATCGTGCGGACCAGCGTCTCGGTGTCGACGTCGGTGAGCAGCAGGTCGGCGTGGCGCGGGCGGTAGCCGCCGTTGCCCCCGACGTAGAGGTTCCAGCCGTTCTCGGTGGCGATGACGCCGACGTCCTTGGACCGCGCCTCGGCGCACTCGCGGGCGCAGCCCGACACCGCCATCTTGAGCTTGTGCGGCGAGCGCAGCCCGCGGTAGCGCAGCTCCAGAGCGACCGCGAGCGACGTGGAGTCCTGCACGCCGTAGCGGCACCAGGCCTCCCCGACGCAGGACTTCACGGTGCGCAGCGACTTGCCGTAGGCGTGACCGCTCTCCAGGCCCGCGTCGACGAGGCGCTGCCAGATCAGCGGCAGCTGCTCGACCCGGGCACCGAACAGATCGATGCGCTGACCGCCGGTGATCTTCGTGTAGAGGTCGAAGTCCTTCGCCACCGACGCGATCGCGAGCAGCTGGTCGGGCGTGACCTCACCGCCCGGCAGCCGCGGCACGACGGAGTAGCTGCCGTCCTTCTGCAGGTTGGCGAGCATGTGGTCGTTGGTGTCCTGCAGCGCGCCGCGCTCGCCGTCCAAGACGTGCTCGTTGCCGAGCGACGCGAGCACCGACGCCGCGACCGGCTTGCAGATGTCGCAGCCGAGACCCCGACCGTGCTCGGCGAGCAGCCGCGACCAGGTGCGGATCCCCTTGACCCGGCAGACCTCGAAGACCTCGCGACGCGACAGGTCGAAGTGCTCGCAGATCGCCTTGCTGACCGCGACGCCCCGGCGCGTGAGCTCGCTCTCGACCAGCGTCTTCACCAGACCGACGCACGACCCGCACGACGTCCCCGCGCCGGTGCAGGTCTTGACGGCGGCGACGTCGGTGCAGCCGTGCTCGGCGACCGCCGCGACGACCTCGCCCTTGGTCACGGCGTTGCAGGTGCAGACCTGCGCCGAGTCGGGCAGGTCGCCGTCGGCTGCCCGGACGCCGAGCAGCAGCTCCGACGGGGGAGCCGGCAGGGGGCCGCCGAGCAGCGGCCGCAGCACTGAGTAGGCCGAGGCGTCTCCGACGAGCACCCCGCCCAGCAGGGTGGACGCGTCGTCGCTGACGACGAGCTTGCCGTAGGTCCCACCGACCGGGTCGTGGTGCACGACCTCGAGCGCACCGGGAGCCCCGTGGGCCTCGCCGAAGCTCGCGACGTCGACGCCGAGCAGCTTGAGCTTGGTCGACAGGTCACCGCCGGTGAAGGTCGCCGACCCGCCGAGCAGCCGGTCGACGACGACCTCGGCCTGCGCGTAGCCGGGAGCCACGAGGCCCCAGCAGCGACCGGCGGCCGACGCGCACTCCCCGACGGCGTAGACGTCCGGGGCGCTGGTGAGGCAGGCCTCGTCGACGAGCACCCCGCCACGCTCGGCCACCTCGAGTCCGGCCTGACGGGCCAGCTCGTCGCGCGGCCTGATTCCTGCCGACACCACGACCACGTCGACGTCGAGCGGCTCTCCCTCGGCGAAGACCATCCGCAGCCCGTCGCCGGTCTCGAGCACCTCCGTGGTCGACGCCGACAGCCGGGTCCGCACCCCGAGGTCGCCGACGAGACGCGCCAGCACCTGCCCACCGCCCTCGTCGACCTGCAGCGGCATGAGGCGAGGCGCGAACTCCACGACCGTCGTCTCGAGGCCCAGCTGCAGCAGCGCGTGGGCCGCCTCGAGCCCGAGCAGGCCGCCGCCGACGACCGCGCCCCGACGGGCACCGGCCGCCGCGTCGCGGATCGCGACGAGGTCGTCGAGGGTGCGGTAGACGAAGCGTCCCGGCCCCGTCATCCCCGGCACGGGCGGCACGAACGGCGTCGAGCCGGTGGCGAGGACGAGGGCGTCGTACGGCGTGACGAGACCGCTCGCCGCCGTCACGGTCCGGGTGAGCGGGTCGATCGCGACCACCGGGTCACCGAGCCGCAGGTCGAGCTCGGGCCGATCGAAGAAGCCGTCGGGGACCAGCGACAGCTCGGCGCTGGTCGTGCCCCCGAACCACGACGACAGCGCGACCCGGTCGTAGGCGACCACGTCCTCCTCGGCGTGCACGACGACGTCCCAGGTGTCGAGCAGTCCGCGCGCGACAGCGGCGTCGAGCAGCCGGTGCGCGACCATCCCGTGGCCGACGACGACGAGGGTCTTGGTCATGCGGTGCTCCTCAGCGGGACGGGCGCGGGGGCAGGATCGGACACGGGCTGGCGGGAGGCCAGCAGGGCGGCCACGACCGGGCTGCAGGTGCCGCAGCCGGTGGTGGCGCGGGTCGCGTCGGCGGCGTCGGCGACGGTGCGGCAGCCGCCCTCGGCGCAGGCGCGTAGGGCGCCCGCGGTCACGGCGTTGCAGGTGCAGACGACAGCGCCGTCGTCGAGGTCCTCGGGGTCGGGCGCCACGGTCGCGCCGAGGCCGGTGAAGAGCAGGTGCATCCGGTCGGCCGGCAGCGGCGTCGCGCGGTCGAAGGCCTGCGTCACTGGGCCGACGGTCGACAGGTCGCCGAGCAGGATCGCGCCGGTGACGACGCCGTCGCGCACGACGAGCTTCTTGTAGACGTGTCGCGCAGGGTCGGCCCACTGCAGCACCTCGAGCCCGTCCTCGCAGTCCGCGAGGTCCGGCGCGGTGTCGCCCATCGCCGCGACGTCGAGGCCCATCGCCTTGAGACGCGTCGTCGTGCGTGAGCCGGTGTAGCGCGCCTGCCCGCCGGTGATCACGTCCGCCAGCACGGCCGCCTGCTCCCACGCCGGCGCGACGAGGCCGTAGACGGTGCCGCGGTGCTGCGCGCACTCGCCGATGGCGTGCACGTGCGGGTCGGAGGTCCGCAGCTCGTCGTCGACAAGGACGCCTCTGTCGACCTCGAGACCGGCGTCGCGGGCGAGGGCGACCTGGGGCCGCACCCCGCAGGCGAGGACCACGAGGTCACCGTCGACGGTGCGACCGTCGGCCAACCCGATCCCCGTGACGCACCGGGTGCCGAGCACGGCGCTCGCGAAGGAGCCGAGGTGGACCCCCACGCCGAGCGCCTCGACAGCCCGACGCAGGACAGCCCCGCCGACCGCGTCGAGCTGCAGGTCCATCAGGCGGTCGGGGCCGTGCACGACGTCGACGGACAGACCGTGCTCGAGCAGCCCGCGGGCGGCCTCGAGACCGAGCAGCCCGCCACCGACGACGACCGCCCTCGTGGCCTTGCGGGCCTCGCGTGCGATCGCCGCGCAGTCCTCAACGGTGCGGAAGACGTGCACGCCGGGCAGCAACCGCCCGCTCGGGCCGGCGATGCCGTGCACCGGCGGCACCACCGCGGTGCTGCCGGTGGCAAGCACGAGAGCGTCGTAGGCGAAGGCGCTGCCGTCGGAGCCGTGCACGGTCTGCGCGCCGCGGTCGATGCGCTCCACGCGGACCCCGAGGTGGCGCACCGGACCGGCAGCGCTGCGCAGGACGATGTCGGAGTGCCTGCGCTTCCCGGCGAGGACGTCGGACAGCAGGATCCGGTTGTAGGCCGGCTGCTCCTCCTCGCCCAGCACCGTGACCGCCAAGGTGGGGTCGCGGCGCAGCAGGTCGTCGACGACGCGGGCCCCCGCCATGCCGTTGCCGACGACGACGATCCGGCGGGTCATCGGACGGCTCCGCTGGTGACCCGGTCCACCCGGGCGGCGCAGACCTTGAAGGCCGGCATCCGGCTGATCGGGTCCAGCGCGTCGCTGGTCAGGCTGTTGGCCCGCTGCTTGCCCGCGAAGTGGAACGGCACGAAGACCGTGTCGGGGCGCACCGTGTCGGTCACGCGCGCACGCAGCCAGGCCTCGCCCCGCCGGGTCGTGACCTTCACCCGCTCCCCGTCGAGGACCGAGAGCCGCTCCGCGAGGTGCGGGTGCAGCTCGACGAAGGCGCGGTCGTCGAGCTCGCCGATCCGCCGGGTCTGCGCACCGCTCTGGTACTGCTGAGCGACCCGGCCTGTGGTCAGGTGCACCGGGAAGGCCTCAGACAGCGGCTCGGCAGTCGGCGGCTGGTCGACCGCGTGGAAGCGGGCCAGCCCGTCGGGGGTGGCGAAGGCGTCGGCGAACAGCCTGGGCGTCCCGGGATGGTCCTCCGACGGGCACGGCCAGTAGAGCGCCTCGCCCGCGTCGAGCCGCTCCCAGGTGACCCCCGCGTAGTCGGCCGGTCCGCCGGCCGAGGCCCGCCGCAGCTCGCCGAAGACCACCGCCGGGTCGGACGGGAAGCTGTCGCCGCAACCGAGCCGGACCGCCAGCCCGTGCAGCACCTCGAGGTCGGTCCGCACTCCCACCGGTGGAGCCATCGCGCGCCGGCGACGCAGCACCCGCCCCTCGATGCTCGTCATCGTGCCGTCCTCCTCGGCCCACTGCGCGGTGGGCAGCACCACGTCGGCGATCGCCGCGGTCTCCGACAGGACGAGGTCGGCGACGACCAGCGCGTCGAGCGAGCGCAGCCGTGCCGTGACGTGGCGCGCGTTGGGCGCCGACACGACGGGGTTGGAGCCGAGCAGCAGCAGCGCCCGGGGACCGCCCCCGTCGCCGAGGGCGTCGAGCAGCTCGTACGCCGACCGCCCTGGGCCGGGCAGGTCGTCGGGGTCGACGCCCCAGACGGAGGCCACGTGGGCGCGGGCGGCCGGGTCGCTGATGGAGCGGTAGCCGGGGAGCTGGTCGGCCTTCTGCCCGTGCTCGCGACCGCCCTGACCGTTGCCCTGACCGGTGAGGCAGCCCCAGCCGGAGAAGGGACGGCCGGGCAGCCCCAGCGCGAGCGCGAGGTTGGTGAGCGCGAGGACGGTGTCGACGCCGTGGGCGTGCTGCTCGGCCCCGCGGGCGGACAGGACCATCGCGCTGGGCGCGTCGCCCAGCAGGCGGACGGCGCGGCGCAGGTCGGGCTCGCTGACACCGGTGACCTGCTCCACCCGGGCCGGCCACCAGGCGGCCACGGCGCGGCGGACCTCCTCGAAGCCGGACGTGCGCGTCGCGACGTACTCGTCGTCGACCAGGCCCTCCTCGATCGCGAGGAAGAGCAGCCCGTTGGCGAGCGCGAGGTCGGTACCGGGCTGGGGCTGCAGGTGCAGCGTGGCCGCGGCGGCCGTCGGCGTGCGACGGGGGTCGACGACGACCAGCGCCCCGCCCGCTGACTGCATGCGCGCGAGGTGCTGGACGAAGGGCGGCATGGTCTCCGCGGCATTGCTGCCGACGAGCAGCACTGCGCCGGTCTCGCCGATGTCGGTGAGCGGGAAGGGCAGACCGCGGTCGATCCCGAAGGCGCGGGTGCCGCCGGCGGCTGCCGACGACATGCAGAAGCGGCCGTTGTAGTCGACCTGGCTGGTGCGCAGGGCGACGCGAGCGAACTTCCCGAGCTGGTAGGCCTTCTCGTTGGTGAGGCCGCCGCCACCGAAGACCGCGACCGCGTCGCGCCCGTGCGCCGCCTGGGCGGCCTGGAGCGCCGCGGCCGCCCGGTCGAGCGCCTCGTCCCAGGTGGCCTCGCGCAGCGGCCCCAGCCGGTGGTCGCGGACCAGCGGCGTGGTCAGGCGCTGCGGGCTGCGAAGGAGCGCGGCCGAGGTCCAGCCCTTGCGGCACAGACCGCCCCGGTTGGTCGGGAAGTCGCGGCCCTCGACGTCCGCACCACCGGAGGTCGGCGTGAGCGTCATCGCGCACTGCAGGGCGCAGTACGGGCAGTGGGTGGCGGTCGGGGGCACGACTCGACCGTCGGGGTCCGGCGTTCCGCGACCGTGTCCCCCGTGTGACGCGCAGGTGACGAGGTGCTCATGTCGCGCACCTCACGGTGTGCACCGCTCGGTGGCACCTCACGGAAACAGCGCCGTAACGGCAGGCGGGCACGGTGGGCGCGTGACCTCGACCGGGCCCCCCGTCAGTGAGACCCCGCTGGCGGGCTTCACCGTCGCGGTGACCGCTGCCCGACGGCGCGAGGAGCTCACCTCGCTGCTCGAGCGCCGCGGCGCCCGGGTGGTCGAGGCGCCGGCGATCCGGATCATCCCGACCCACGACGACGACGAGCTGCACGCCGCGACGAAGGCCTGCGTCGCCGACCCCCCGGACGTGGTCGTCGCGACGACCGGCATCGGCTTCCGTGGCTGGATGGAGGCCGCCGACGGCTGGGGGCTCGGGGAGTCGCTGCGAGACCGGTTCGCGCGCTGCGAGCTGCTCGTGCGCGGACCCAAGGCCAAGGGCGCGGTCCGAGCCGCCGGTCTCGCCGAGGCCTGGTCCCCGCCGTCGGAGGCCTCCGACGAGGTGCTCGCCCGGCTGCTGGCCGAGGGAGTCGACGGCCGCACGGTCGCGGTGCAGCTGCACGGCGAGCCGCTGCCGGAGTTCTGCGCGGCGCTGCGGGCGGCCGGCGCCACCGTGGTCGAGGTGCCCGTCTACCGCTGGGTCCCCGCGGAGGACCTGCGGCCGCTGCGCCGACTCGTGGAGCAGCTCGCGAGCGGGCAGGTCGACTGCGTCACCTTCACCAGCGCGCCGGCCGTGCTGTCGCTGCTGCGCCTCGCCGAGGAGACCGGTCGCACCGACGCGGTCCTGTCCGCCCTGCGCGGACCGGCGCTCGCCGCCTGCGTCGGTCCCGTGACCGCGGCACCGCTCGAGCGGCTCGATGTCGCGACCGTCCAGCCGGAGCGCGCCCGACTCGGTGCGCTCGTGCGCACCGTCGTGGAGCAGCTGCCCGCCCGTCGCACCCGCTCGGTCGACGCCGCTGGTCACCGGCTCGAGCTGCGCGGTCACGACGTCCTCGTCGACGGTGCCTGCGTCGCCCTCACGACCCAGCAGGCCCGCGTGCTCGCTGCCCTCGTCGACAGCGGCGGTCGGGTGCTGTCGCGCCCGGAGCTGCTCAAGGCAGCCTGGCCGGACTCGCTCGCCGACGAGCACGCCGTCGAGATGACGGTCGCCCGGCTGCGTACCGCTCTCGGACCGGCGGGTTGTGCGGTGCAGACCGTCGTCAAGCGCGGCTACCGGCTGGCCGGTCCCGACTGACCGGCGACCTCACAGGGCGGTCCGGGCGACGTGCGCGAGATGTGACCGGAGCGGTCCCGATCCGGCAACGAGCCGGAGACGACGCGTCCCTAGCGTCCGCCGCGACAGCACCCCCGGACGCAAGGAGAGCCGCATGACCACGCTCGACCAGCGCACCCCCGAGCAGGGCACCCCCGCCGCCACCACCCCCGCTGCGCGGCCGCGCTGGATCGACGACTGGCGGCCCGAGGACCCGCAGTTCTGGGAGTCCACCGGCAAGGCCGTCGCCCGCCGCAACCTGGTCTTCTCGATCCTGTCCGAGCACATAGGCTTCTCGGTCTGGACGATGTGGTCGGTCCTCGTGCTCTTCCTCGGGCCCGCCTACGGCTTCGCCCCCGAGGACAAGTTCCTGCTCACCACCGTCCCCGCCCTGGTCGGTGCCGTGCTGCGGCTGCCCTACACGTTCGCGGTGGCGACCTTCGGCGGTCGCAACTGGACCGTCGTCAGCGCCCTGCTGCTCGTCGTCCCGCTCACCCTCACCCTGGTCGTGCTCGAGCCCGGCGTCTCGCTCACGACGCTGCTTCTCGTGGCCGCCGTCGGTGGCGTCGGTGGCGGCAACTTCGCGAGCTCCATGGCCAACATCAACGCCTACTACCCGGAGCGCCTCAAGGGCCGGGCTCTCGGCCTCAACGCCGGCGGCGGCAACCTCGGCGTGCCGGTGGTCCAGCTCGCGGCACTGCTCGTCCTCGCCACCGTCGGCTCGGCGCACCCGCGCGTGCTCGTCGCGGCGTACCTGCCCCTGGTCGTCGTCGCAGCAGCCCTGGCCTGGCTGAGGATGGACAACCTCACCTCGGCCCGCAACGACAAGCGCGCCGTCCGCGACGTGGTCAAGGAGCCGCACGCCTGGGTCATGTCGGTGCTCTACATCGGCACCTTCGGCTCCTTCATCGGCTTCGGCTTCGCCTTCGGCCAGGTGCTGCTGGTGCAGTTCGCGGCCGACTTCCCGACACCGCTCGACGCGGCGTACCTCACCTTCCTCGGCCCCCTGCTCGGCTCGCTGATCCGGCCCGTCGGTGGGCTGCTCGCCGACCGCTTCGGCGGCGCCGCGGTGACGCTCGTGAACTTCATCGCCATGACCGGCGGGGCGGCGATCGTGCTCGTGGCCAGCGCGCAGGAGTCGCTTCCGCTGTTCGTCGTCGGCTTCACGACGCTGTTCGTCCTCAGTGGCATCGGCAACGGGTCGACCTACAAGATGATCCCGGCGATCTTCCGGTCGAAGGCCCAGCTGCTCGTCGCGGAGGGTGCCGACACTGCCGTCGCGGACCGGGAGGCGCGGCGGCTGTCAGGCGCCCTCATCGGCGTCGCCGGCGCGGTCGGCGCGTTCGGTGGGGTGCTGGTCAACGTCGCCCTGCGACAGTCCTTCCTGGAGACCGGCGCGGCCGATGCGGCCTACGTCGCCTTCATGGCCTTCTACGTCGTCTGCGCCGCCCTCACCTGGACGGTCTACCTGCGACCCACCCGTTCGCTCGCAGGCGTCTGAGCCGCTGGTCAGCTCTGAGGGCTTGGGGTGGTCAGTCCGGACCATCTTGGCGTCCCGCACTGGCTCAGCGGTGAGGAAGGCCTCACTCTGGGACGGCCTCCCCCTGCGCGAGGCACTGACCCGCACAGCGCCTACCAGCCGAAATGAGCACACGATGGGGTGGACGTCGACCGTCGTCCTCAACGTGATCATCACCGGCTGCTACCTGGTGATCTCCGGGCTGATCTTCAGAGGACTCGTCCGCACCGGCCAACTACGGTCCAACCCGCTGGCCCTCGCGACATCGCTGATCTTCCTCAGTTGCGCTGTGCACCACGGCCACCACGCGCTCCACGTCTGGGAGGGCGGGGGTGAGGTGAAGGCGACGTTCGGCACCTGGCACTCGGTCTCGGTCGACGTCTTCGGCGCCGGGATCGCCGTGCTCTACCTGAGCCTGCGGCGCCGCTACGGCGCCCTGCTCAACACCCCGTCGATGTTCGAGGACCAGGTCTCGGCGGAAACCGAACGTCGGCTCCGCCAGGCTGCCTACCGCGACCAGCTCACCGGGCTGGCGAACCGCACCGCTTTCACCGAGGCCGCCCAGGCCCTCGACGCGTCGCCGGGCCTACGCCTGGCGGTGGGCTACGTCGACCTCGACGGCTTCAAGCCGGTCAACGACCGCTACGGCCACGACGCCGGCGACGCCGTCCTGCGCGAGGTCGGCGCCCGGCTGGCCGCGGCGCTGCTGCCCCACGAGTCGGTCTACCGGCTGGGCGGTGACGAGTTCGTCGTCCTGTCCCCGGACCACGTCGGCCGGCTCACCGACACCGCGGCCCGGGTGCGCGCCGCCGTCAACCAGCGCATCGAGGTGCCGGACGACGAGACGGTGCACCTGGGCTGCTCGGTGGGGATGGCCCGCGGGGTGACTGGCACCGACCTCGTCGAGGACCTGCTGCGCCGCGCCGACGCCGCGATGTACCTCGCCAAGCGGCGTGGCTCCGGGGTCGCCGTCTTCGACGAGAGCAGCTGGCTCGTGTCCGCCCCGACGCAGCGCCTCCCGACCAGCGAGCAGGTCGAGCGGACCAGCTCCTGACGCACGAGAGCCGCCGGTCCCTGACGGGATCGGCGGCCCTCGTGGTGCGTCAGCTCAGCGGCCGGGCGGCGGGTCGTCGCAGCTGCGGACGTTCTGGATCCCGAGCAGCTGGTTCCACTCGTGGCAGTTCTTGGGCAGCGTCGGAACCTCCGGCGGAGCGGCGGCGGCGACGCCGCCACCCATCACTGCCAGAGCGGCCGCGGCGAGGACGACGCGGCGCATCACGGCTCCAGCTCGATGACGGGCAGGAAGTAGCAGACCTCGTAGGAGTCGAAGCCGCCGACGTGCGGGGTGTAGCAGCGACGCTCGACCGGGTCGGCCGAGGCCGGAGCGGCGGCGAGCAGCGGCAGCGCCAGCGCGGCGGTGGCCGCGAGGAGCAGGGAGGTACGACGCACGGGGATCTCCTTCGTCGAGGGGGTAAGGGGCAGCACTTTGTCACGTGCTGCTGCGAACCTCAACGCTCCCGACGTGTCGCCCTCGCGCTGTCACACGCCCGCAACGCCGGCGATGAACGCGCGGATCGCAGGGTTGTTGACCTCGCTGTAGACGCCCGCCTGGGTCGGCACCCCGCAGCCGAGCCCGTAGGACACGACCCCGATCTGGGTGCGCCGGCCACCGACGGTGCCGAACAGCGGACCACCGCTGTCGCCCTGGCAGCTGTCCTTGAGCAGGGCCGCCGCGCAGATCCCCGTGGCGGCGTCTGCCGAGCACTCGAAGGAGTCGTCGGCGACCACCTGCAGGTCGACCTCGCGCAGCGTCGAGGACGTCAGCAGGCCACCACCGGCGAGCGGCGTCTGGTCACCCCAGCCCGTGACGGTCACGGTGGTGCCGTCCGCCTCGAGGGTGTCGTCGCCGGTGGCGGCGAGGGCGATCGGCGCGACGGGCGCGGTCGAGGCGAGCTGCAGCACGGCGACGTCGTGGGTGCTGTCGGCGTAGTCGGGGTGGACGCTGACCCGCGTCACCGCGATCCGGGTGCCCGAGCCGTTGCTGTTGTTGTTGGTCCCGACCACGACCGACAGGCCGCTCGCGTCACCGTCGGGCACGCAGTGCGCCGCGGTGAGGACGAAGGTCGGCGCGATGACCGAGCCGCCGCAGAAGGCGAAGCCGCTCGCGTCCTGCAGCGAGGCCATGAAGGGGTGCGCCCCGGGCGCCGACGTGGTGCCGCCGACGATCGCGTGCGCGCCGGGCGCGGTGGCCAGACCGGTGAGCGCGACGAGGGGCAGGGCGACGAGCAGGGCACGGGTGCGCACGGGGGTCCTCCGGTTCGGTGGCGAGCAGACCCCCCTGCAACGCGCGACTCCGACAGACCTCGCGACCCGCCGTCCCCGTCGTACCCGAGAATGGAGCCATGACCACCCCGCTCGACGTGCAGCAGGAGGCCGCGCGTCGTCGCACCTTCGCCGTGATCAGCCACCCCGATGCCGGGAAGTCCACGCTCACCGAGGCACTGGCCCTGCACGCGCGGGTCATCCACGAGGCCGGCGCCATCCACGGCAAGGCCGGCCGCAAGAGCACCGTCAGCGACTGGATGGACATCGAGAAGCAGCGCGGCATCTCGATCAGCTCAGCCGCGCTGCAGTTCGAGTACGGCCAAGCCGTGGTCAACCTGCTCGACACCCCCGGCCACGCCGACTTCTCCGAGGACACCTACCGCGTGCTCGCGGCGGTCGACAGCGCCGTCATGCTGCTCGACGCCGCGAAGGGCCTCGAGCCGCAGACGATGAAGCTGTTCGACGTGTGCAAGCACCGGGGCGTTCCGGTGCTGACCGTCGTCAACAAGTGGGACCGCCCGGGTCTCGCGCCGCTCGAGCTCATGGACGAGGTCCAGACCCGCACGGGCCTGCTCCCGACCCCGCTGACCTGGCCGGTCGGCATCGCGGGTGACTTCCGCGGGGTCCTCGACCGCCGCACCGGCGAGTTCATCCGCTTCACCCGCACCGCCGGCGGCGCGACCCTCGCCCCCGAGGAGCGGATGAGCGCGGAGCGCGCCCTGGCCGAGCAGGGCGAGGCCTGGACCACCGCGGTCGAGGAGAGCGAGCTGCTCACCGAGATGGGCCAGGACCACGACCAGGCGACTTTCCTGGCAGGTACGACGACCCCGGTGCTGTTCGGCTCGGCGGTCCTCAACTTCGGCGTCGGGCAGCTGCTCGACGTCCTGCTGCAGCACGCCCCCGCCCCGACCGCCCGCGAGGACGCTGACGGCGTGGCCCGCAAGGTCGACGCACCGTTCTCGGCGTTCGTCTTCAAGATGCAGGCGGGCATGGACAGCGCCCACCGCGACCGGCTCGCCTACATCCGGGTCTGCAGCGGCGTCTTCGAGCGCGGGTCGGTGGTGACCCACTCCTCGACCGGCAAGCCGTTCGCGACGAAGTACGCCCAGCAGGTCTTCGGGCGCGAGCGCGTCACCGTCGACCTCGCCTACCCCGGCGACGTGGTCGGCCTGGTCAACGCCAGCTCGCTGCGGGTCGGCGACTCGCTCTACGTCGAGCAGAAGGTCACCTTCCCGCCGATCCCGTCGTTCGCCCCCGAGCACTTCGCGGTCTGCCGCGCGCAGGACTCCGGTCGCTACAAGCAGTTCCGCCGAGGCATCGAGCAGCTCGAGCAGGAGGGCGTCGTGCAGGTCCTGCGCTCCGACCGACGTGGCGACCAGGCACCAGTGCTCGCGGCCGTGGGTCCGATGCAGTTCGAGGTCGTGGAGCACCGGATGGCGGGGGAGTTCTCCGCGCCGGTGCGCCTCGACCGGCTCGAGTACACCCTCGCCCGGCGCACGACCCGGGAGTGGCAGAAGGTCCTCGACAGCGAGTCCGGCGTCGAGGTCCTCGAGCGCGCCTCCGACGGCGAGCTGCTCGCAGTGTTCGCCGGCACGTGGCGGGTCTCCCGGGTGGAGCGCGACCACGACGGCGTCGTCCTCGAGCACCTCGTGGCCGCCAGCAGCTGACCCCCGTCACCCGAATGGGTGCATCTCGCTCCAGCGGGCACACCGTGATGGGGACCACAGGACGGAGCGGCGGAGGTGACGGTGCAGGCGACCTGGCAGATGGCGCTGCCGTCGGCTGCCGAGGCAGTGCCCCGCGCCCGTCACGGCGTCGTCGCTGCTCTGCGCGACTGGGACTGCGACGCCCTCGTCGACGCCACCGCCCTCGTCGTCTCCGAGCTCGTCACCAACGCGGTCCTGCACGCGCGGACCCCGCTCGAGGTCACGCTCGTCCAGGAGCGCGACGGGGTGATGGTGGCGGTGCGGGACCTCGCCGACGGCCAGCCCGCCCGTCGGGAGTCACCGTCGCTCGCCTCGACCGGGCGCGGCCTCGTGCTGCTCGAGGCCCTGGCCCGCTCGTGGGGCGTCGACCGCCACCCGGGCGGCGGCAAGACGGTCTGGGCGCTGCTCACCCAGGAGTCCGTCGACGGGTGACCCGGGTGTCACCCGTCCTCGCGCTTGCAATTGTTACCAGCGGGTAGCACCCTGGACCTACTCGCGGGTAACAGCCGTGCTCAGCGAGCCCCGTCCTACCAGGAGCGACCGCACGATGGGCCACTACAAGAGCAACCTGCGCGACATCGAGTTCAACCTCTTCGAGGTCTTCGGTGCCGACGCCACCCTGGGCCAGGGCCCGTTCGCCGACCTCGACGTCGACGCTGCGCGCGACGTCCTGAAGGAGGCCGAGCGGCTCGCCACCAACGACCTGGCCGCGTCGTTCACCGACGCCGACCGCAACCCGCCGGTCTTCGACCCGGAGACCTCGACGGTCACCATGCCGGAGTCCTTCCTCGCGAGCTACCGCGCCTACCAGGCCGGCGGTTGGGACCGCTTCCCGCTGTCCGCCGAGCTCGGCGGCATGGGCGCACCGCCCTCGCTGATCTGGGCCTTCTCCGAGCTGGTCCTCGGCTCCAACCCCGCGATCTACATGTTCGCGGCGGGCCCGGCCTTCGCGCAGATCCTGCACCGCAACGGCACCGCCGACCAGAAGCGCTTCGCCGAGCTCGCCATCGACAAGGGCTGGGGCGCCACGATGGTGCTCACCGAGCCCGACGCCGGTTCCGACGTCGGCGCCGGTCGCGCGACCGCCAAGCAGCAGGCCGACGGCACCTGGCACATCGAGGGCACCAAGCGCTTCATCACCAGCGCCGAGTGGGACCTTCCGGAGAACATCTTCCACCTCGTCCTCGCCCGCCCGGAGGGCCATGGGGCCGGCACCAAGGGGCTGTCGCTCTTCCTCGTGCCGAAGTTCCACGTCGACCTCGAGACCGGTGAGCTCGGCGAGCGCAACGGCGCCTACGTCACCGGTGTCGAGAAGAAGATGGGGCTCAAGGTCTCCACGACCTGCGAGCTGACCTTCGGCGACAAGCACCCCGCCGTCGGCACCCTCGTCGGCGAGGTCCACGACGGCATCGCGCAGATGTTCCAGGTCATCGAGTACGCCCGGATGATGGTCGGCACCAAGGCCATCTCGACGCTGTCGACCGGCTACCTCAACGCGCTCGACTACGCCAAGGAGCGTGTCCAGGGCGCCGACCTCACGCAGATGACCGACAAGACCGCGCCGCGCGTGACGATCATCAACCACCCCGACGTGCGCCTCATGCTCATGCGCCAGAAGGCCTGGGCAGAGGGCATGCGCGCCCTCGTGCTCTACACCGCGACCGTGCAGGACCGCATCGAGCTCGCCGCCCACGCCGGGGAGGCCGACGATCTCGCCGTCCGCCTCAACGACCTGCTGCTGCCGATCGTGAAGGGCTACGGCTCGGAGAAGGCCTACGAGCTGCTCGCGACCTCGCTGCAGGTCTTCGGTGGCGCTGGGTTCACCCAGGACTACCCCATCGAGCAGTACATCCGCGACGCCAAGATCGACACCCTCTACGAGGGCACAACGACGATCCAGGGGATGGACTTCTTCTTCCGCAAGATCGTGCGGGACAAGGGCCAGGCGCTCGGCGCGCTCGCCGCGGAGATCACCGAGTTCGCCAAGGGGGCCAGTGAGTACCCGACCGGCAACGGCGCGCTGCTCAGGGAGCGCGAGCTGCTCGGCACCGGGCTCGAGGACGCACAGGCGATCGTCGGCCACCTCGTCAACGACCTGATGAGCGCGGTCGACGACCCCAAGAACGTCTACAAGGTCGGCCTCAACACCACCCGCGTCCTCATGTCGCTCGGTGACGTCGTCATCGGCTGGCTGCTGCTGCGCCAGGCCGCGGTCGCGCTGGACAAGCTGCCGGCCGCCAGCGGTCGCGACAAGGCGTTCTACGAGGGCAAGGTCGCTGCGGCCCGCTGGTTCGCCGCCAACGTGCTGCCGGCCCTCACCGCGCAGCGCGCGATCGCCGAGGCGACGGACCTCTCGCTCATGGAGATCGACGAGGCCGCCTTCTAGCGCCACTCGCGTCGGCACCGACACCGCAACGGGCCGCACCCCACGACGGGGTGCGGCCCGTTGCGCGTCGAGCCCACGAGCACCACGTCGTACGACGTGAGAGCCGGTGCGGCGCGCGTCACCCGGGGCAAGGCGTTTGCCGGGGGTGGACCCGCGGGTATCCCTTTGTCAGCGCGACAGAGACCTGTCGCCACGACCTGAACGGGGCAGTCTCATGGGTATCGGTGCCAGCGTCTTCCTGCTCGCGCTCGGAGCGGTCCTCGCCTTCGCGGTGACCGACGCGATCAACGGCGTCGACCTCACGGCGGTCGGCTACATCCTCATGGCGGCCGGTGCGCTCGGCCTGCTCATGACCACCCTCGTCTTCGGCCGCCGCGACCGTGAGGTCGTCGGCAGCGAGCGCGTCGTGACCCGCGAGCGCGACGTCCTCTAGGACCCCCTCGACCGAAGGCCCGCCACCCCCCGTGGCGGGCCTTCGGTGTGCACGGGGAGCGCCCGGCAGGACCGCGATGGACCGCGCGGCCCAGAAGTACACCTGGCGCGAGCTCTACAACTCCCCCGAGGTCAAGGCCGCAGTGGGAGAAGGAGGTCGTCGACGCGCTGCCCGTGCTCGTGGACCGCCAGACCGACGGCGAGGAGGACTTCTTCCAGAGCTTCGCCCTCACCATCTCCCAGCCCGAGCCGCCGCAGGCCCTCAAGGACGCCGTCACCAACGAGCAGACCCAGGTCGCCCAAGCCCGCGCGGCCGAGGCCAAGGCGGCAGCCGACAAGCTCGCGACGGAGCGCGCAGATCGCGGTGCAGCGGGCGGAGACCGCGAAGATCGCCGAGCGGATCAAGGTGCTCGGCATCGACGGCTACCTGCGCGCGCTCGCGATCGAGCGCGCCCAAAACCCCTCCCAGCCGTCGTACGGCGCTGCCGTCGTCGAGCCCAGGCAGTGAGGCTGCTCCTCCCGCTGCTGGTGATCGCGTCGCTGGGCGGCGGCTACTGGCTCGGCGGGCAGGATCGCAGGCGGGCGGTCGTGGCGGCCCACGCCGACCTGCAGCCGGTCGTCGCCGCGTGCCGCGAGCT
Organism: Mycobacteriales bacterium; assembly: GCA_030697205.1. NCBI lineage: Bacteria > Bacillati > Actinomycetota > Actinomycetes > Mycobacteriales > Mycobacteriales bacterium. Next base: position 7,567 of record JAUYQP010000050.1, on the reverse strand, counting down.
GCTCGTCGAGCGGGCCAGCTCCACGCAGTCCTTCGCCGCCGCGCGGGCGCTGGCCCAGCACGAGGTGGACCGCTACGACACCGAGGTGCGCGCGCTCCCGTAGCGCAGGCGGCTAGATCCCGCGAAGGACGAGGCCGATCTCGACAGGTGCGCCCTCGACCACCCGCACCGGGATGCCCCAGTCCTGCTGGGTGATGTGGCAGGCGGGGTGCTCGTCGGGGCCGCTCGCGTCGTCGCAGGACGCGGCGGTCGCGGCGACGTGCAGGACGCCGTCGCCCGGGGCGAGCACGAGCTCGCGCCCCAGGTCGGTCGCGGCGCCGGCGCCCTCGAGGAGCAGCTCCGGCGGCGAGGCGCTGACGACCAGCCGGGTCGACGGGCCGTAGCGCTCGTCGAGGTGCTGTCCCGGCGGCGGCTCGAAGACGACGGCGAGTTGCACGCGTCCCGGAGCGACGTCCTGGGCCGGTCGCTGCGTGCGCTGCGCGACCCCGTCGACGACGAGCGCCTCGTCGGGCAGCCGCAGCCGCGTGACGCGGTGCGCGGCCGACTCGACGACCAGCAGGTGCTCACCGTCCACGACGGCGTCACTGGGCTCGGAGAGACCGGTCATCAGGGTGGTCATCTCGTCGCGCGCGGGGTCGTAGCGCCGCACCGCACCGTTGTAGGTGTCGCACACCGCGACCGAGCCGTCGGGCAGCGCGGTGACCCCGAGCGGGTGCTGGAGCAGCGCCTGCGCGGCGGGGCCGTCGCGGTGGCCGAAGTCGAACAACCCGGTGCCCACCGCGCTGCCGACCTCGCCCTCGCGGTACCACCGCAGCGCGCTCGTCTCCGCATCGGCGAACCACAGCCGGTCGGCGCCGGCGGCCAGACCGCTCGGCTGGGCGAGGTAGGCCGACAGGGCGTCACCGTCGCGCAGCCCCTCGCCCGTCGTGCCCGCCAGCACCCGCAGCTCCCCGTCGCGCAGCGCCCACAGCTGGTGGGTGCCGGCCATGGCCACGACGACCTCGCCGTCCCACCACGCCACGTCCCAGGGCGTCGACAGCGCGACCTCGAGCGCGGGCCCGGCCGTGGGCTCGCCGGGTCGCCACTGCCGGCCGGTGCCGGCCAGGGTGGTGACCTCGCCGGTCGCGAGGTCGAGGCGCCGCAGGGCGTGGTTGACGGAGTCGGCGACGACGACGGTGCCGTCGGGCAGCAGCGCCAGGCCCTGCGGCTCGCTGAAGCGGGGGCTCGGTCCGTCGACGAGGCCCCGGGTCCCGTCACCGATCCGGCGCACGACGGTCTCGCCGTCGAGCACGACCAGGCTGTGCCGAGCGCTGTCGCTGACCAGCAGGGTCCCGTCGGGCAGCCGCAGCGCCTTGCCGGGGAAGCGCAGGTCGGTCGCCGGCGGCTCGGGCGCGACCCAGTGGCCGTCGCCGCGGCGCAGGGTGCCCTTGGCGTCGTGCTCCGCGACGAGCTCCTCGAGCAGCCGGGCCAGCCCCTCCGCGTGGCCCTCGCCGCTCGCGACGTGGACGACGTAGCCCTCCGGGTCGACGAGCACGAGCGTCGGCCAGGCGCGCACGGCGTACTGCTTCCAGGTCCGCAGCTCGGGGTCGTCGAGCACCGGGTGATGAACCTCGTAGCGCTCGACGGCCGCGACGACGCTGCCGTGGTCGGCCTCGTGGGCGAACTTCGGCGAGTGCACGCCGATGACGACGAGGACGTCGGCGAAGCGCGCCTCGACCGGCCGCAGCTCGTCGAGGACGTGCAGGCAGTTGACGCAGCAGTAGGTCCAGAAGTCGAGCAGGACGAAGCGGCCGCGAAGCCCCGCCAGGGTCAACGGCGCGTCGGTGCCGATCCAGCCACCGGCCCCCTCGAGCTCAGGGGCACGGACACGGGCGGCGCGAGGGGCAGTCACGCCGCACGACTCTAGGCAGCGGCGCCCTTGCGGTGCGCGGCGACCGCCGCCAGCGCCAGCAGACCGGCCGCAGCCAGCGGGAGCGCGGGTCCGCTGCCCGTCGTCGGGAGGGTGACCGGCTGGGCCGCCGGCGGCTGGGCAGCCGGCCCCGTGACCGGTCGCGTGACCGGCGCCTCGGCCCGGTTGGCGAGCTCGCGCACCACCACGCCCTGCGCGTCGGTCGGCCGCTCGGCCGCGGCGAGCTCGGTCGCTGCCGGGCCGAGCTCCGCGCAGGCCTTCGTGCAGGTGTCGACCATCGCGCCCCAGATCTCCCCGGCGGGCGAGTAGATGACGTCGAGGAAGTCATACATCCCGGCGCACCGCCCGAGGCAGACCCCGCGGTGGACGGGGTCGGCCAACGCGTTGGCCGTCGCGGACCGGAAGACCGGCTGCGCCGCCAGGGCGTCGGTCGACTCGAGCACGTAGTAGTTCCAGGCCCGCGCCGGGTTGGTCGGGTCCGTGACCGTCGTGCCGGGGTAGGAGATGACGACGTGGCCCGGCTCGCCGGCGTCGACGCTCGGGAAGTTGACGGCCCGCAGGCCGGGTGGGCCGATCAGCAGCGCCGGTCCGAAGGTCAGGCCGGCGTCGGTGGAGACCGCCATGTAGGGCAGGTTCGTGCCGGCCTGCCACCAGACGTAGTAGACGTTGCCGGCCTTGTCGGTGGCGACGGCGGTCTGGGTGTGCGCGGTCGACATCGGGTGCACCAGGGTCTGCCGCCAGGTCGCGCCGCCGTCCTCACTCACCGCGAGCCACGGGTTGCCGCAGTGACCCTTCGGCAGGTAGAGGCGGCCCGCGACGTCGGTGGTGATGTGGCCGTGCAGGCCACCGCAGACGCCCGGGCTCGTCGAGGTGCCGTCCCCGTCGTTGCTCCCGGCGGAGACACCGAGGAAGGCGGGGGCGCCGCTCTGCGTGAAGACCGTCCCGCCGTCGAGGGAGCGGGCGCACTGCGCGTCGGCGATCTTGTTGACGCAGTAGTAGACGACGTTGGGGTAGCCCACCGTCGGCAGTCCCGGCGGCGGGTTGCCGACCACGATTGTCTGGTGGTCGTCGACCGGGCCGTCACAGGCGAGCGGGTTGCCGATGCTCCAGGTCTTGCCCTCGTCGTCAGACCACTGCAGCAGCGAGCAGCCGACGAGCAGGTCGTCGGAGTAAATGCGGTTGGTCTCCTGGTCGACGTAGATGTAGGGGTCGAGGGTGGCCGGTGGGTAGGTCTGACCGGCCACGACCGGGGTGACGTCCTCGTAGGTCGTGCTGCCGTCGTAGCTGGCGTAGATGAGGGTGCGGGGGTTGGCCGGGCTGATGCCGTCGAAGTCCGCCGCGGTGATGAAGGCGTTGCCTGCCTGGGTAACTCCCAGGGTCGGCTCCGATGCCTTGCGCCCGATGTAGGTCGCGGCAAGGGCGAGCGGCTCGACGCCGGTCACGGGGATCGTGGCGGGTGGGACCGGCGCGGGCACGGCGCCTAGGGGGATGACGAAACGCGCGGGAGTGGCCGTGCCGCCGTAGTAGACGCGCTGGTCCTGGCCGGCGTCGGCGTAGAGCGGGGTGACCTGGAGGAGCAGGCTCGACGCGACCGTGCCCTTGACCTCGACGGTCGAGGTCACCGCCACCGGCTCCGCGCCGACTGCGGTGACCCTCGCGGTGCCCGAGCCGATCAGGGCCTCGGTCTCGGCACCCGGGTCGGCGAAGACCCGGACCGCCACGTTGTCACCGGGCACGAGCGTCGCGGTCGCGTTGGCCGTCGACCAGTACAGGGTCAGGCTCACGGGACCCGAGATGGTGCCGCTGAAGGGGCCCTCCCAGAAGGCGGTCCCGGGGCTGCGCGGCGAGTCCGCGTCGGCGGACAGCGGCTGGGTCAGCTGCAGCCCGTCGGTCGTCGACGTCGGCTTGGTCGTGCTGAAGCTCGCCGTCGGGGCGCCGCTGGTCTTGGCCAGCTCGTCGCCCGGCCCACCCGTCAGGTAGTAGGTCGTGCCCGCGCCGACCGGCACCGTGAGCGGGTCGACGTAGGGGGTGGCCTTCCATGCCTGCGTCGCACCGCCGGTGACGGCCGGCGGACCGGTCGGCGCCGCGGTCGCGGACGGGGTCAGGGCGATGGTCAGCGCGGCGAGAGCGCTGACGGCGAGCAGCGCCGAGGCGCGACGGTAGCGATGCACGGGGGGCCTTTGGCAGCAGGAGCCGGTCCGGTCCCCGCTCCCTTCGCCGCCGACCCAGGCGGCACCTGCCTACCGGTGGGACAGCGACTCGAGGACGAGCAGCTCCTGACGGGCCGACGGGGTGGAGGCGCGCGACGCGGCGCGCAGCAGCGCGCGCTCGGTGGCGTGCTGGTGGTGGTGCTCGAGACGGGTGCTGAGCAGGTGGCGCAGGGCGGTCATGTCGTCCTCCTCGACGAGCGGGTGTGCACCTGCTGCAACACCGGTCGAGCGAGGATGTGTGCCGTTCTGCGCCGTGCCGTGCGTCACGACCAGGCGAGAGCCGTCGCGGGGTCGGCGAGCACCCGGGCGATGTCGGCGAGGAACTGCGACCCGAGCTGGCCGTCGACGACGCGGTGGTCGAACGACAGCGCAAGCTGGGTCACCTGCCGGATGCAGATCTCGCCCTCGTGCACCCACGGCATGGGTCGCACCGCACCGAAGCACAGGATCGCCGACTCCCCGGGGTTGAGGATCGGTGTGCCGGTGTCGACGCCGAAGACGCCGACGTTGGTGATCGTGATGGTGCCGCGCGCCATGTCGGCCGGGGTGGTACGCCCCTCACGGGCGGTCGCGACGAGGTCCTGCAGCGCCCTACCGAGCTGCACCAGGGTTAGGGAGTCCGCGTCCTTGATGTTGGGCACGAGCAGCCCGCGCGGGGTCGCCGCGGCGATGCCGAGGTGGACGAAGTCCTTCACCACGATCTCCGCGTCGTCACCCTCACCGACGTAGGTCGCGTTGATGTCGGGGTTGCGGCGCACCGCGAGCAGCAGCGCCTTGGCGACCAGCAGCAGCGGCGTGACCTTGACGCCGTCGAAGTCCGGCAGCGCCCGAAGCCGCTGCACGAGCTCCATCGTCGGGGTGACGTCGACAGTGATGAACTCCGTGACGTGCGGCGCGGTGAAGGCGCTCGCGACCATCGCCTGCGCGGTCATCCGGCGGACCCCCTTGACGGGCACCCGGCGCTCCCGGGTCACAGGGTCGTACGACGCGACTGCGGCTGCCGGCGCGGTGGCCGTGAAGGTGGACCTGTCTGCCGCGGCCTCGACGTCGGCGCGGGTGACCGAGCCCTGCGGGCCGGTGCCGACGACCGTCGCGAGGTCGACCCCGAGGTCCCTGGCGAGCTTGCGGACCGGCGGCTTCGCGAGCACCGGGTGGGCGCCGGCCTGCTGGGCGGCGGCCTGGCCGACCGCGGCCGCCGAGACCCGCGCGGCGGTGGCCGGAGGAGGCGGGGGAGCGACCTCGACGGGCGGCGCGGCGACGGGGGCGGCGCCGGACCGCGGGCGGCGTACTGCCGTCACCGACTTGGGTCCGTAGCCCACCAGTGTCGCGGTGCGACCGGTCGGGCCGACCTCACCGATGAGGGCGCCCTCGGCCCCGGCAGGCGAGGCCGGCGCGGGGGTCGACAGGCCCTCGGTCACCTCGTCGTGAGAGGCGGCGGCCGTCACGGGCAACGGGCCGGCTCCCGGGTCGGTGTCGAAGGAGATGATGACCGCGCCGACGTCGACGGTCGCGCCGGCCGGGTGGTGCAGGGCGGTGACGACCCCGGCGAAGGGCGACGGGACCTCGACCGCGGCCTTGGCGGTCTCCACCTCGACGATCGGCTGGTTGAGGGTGACGGTGTCACCGACCTGCACCATCCACTGCAGGATCTCGCCCTCGGTGAGGCCCTCGCCGAGGTCGGGCAGCGCGAAGTCACGGACCCGCGTCATCAGAACCCCAGCGACCGGTCGACGCCGTGCAGGACCCGGTCGAGGTCGGGCAGGTAGTCCTCCTCCACCCGCGACGGCGGGTAGGGGGTGTCGTAGCCGGTGACGCGCAGCACCGGGGCCTCCATCTCGTAGTAGAGCTCCTCGCTGACCCGCGCCGCGATCTCCGCGCCGAGGCCCACCGACGACGGGGCCTCGTGGACGACCACGAGCCGCTTGGTGCGCCGCACCGACTCGAGGACGACCGGGAAGTCCAGCGGCGACAGCGAGCGCAGGTCGATGACCTCGAGCGAGCGCCCCTCGCCCTCGACGGCCGTGGCCGCGTCGAGGCAGGTCTTCACCATCGGGCCGTAGGCGACCAGCGTCACGTCGGTGCCCGGCCGCACGACGCGGGCCTGCCACAGCGGGTCGGGCACCGCCGTCATGTCGACCTCGGCCTTCTCCCAGTAGCGCCGCTTGGGCTCGAAGAAGATGACGGGGTCGTCGCACGCGATCGCCTGCTGGACCATGAAGTGCGCGTCCACCGGGTTGGAGCACGACACGACCTTGAGCCCGGCGGTGTGGGCGAAGTAGGCCTCGGGCGACTCGCTGTGGTGCTCGACCGCGCCGATGCCACCACCGAAGGGGATCCGGATCGTCACGGGCAGCCGAACGATCCCGTCGGAGCGGGCGTGCATCTTCGCCAGCTGCGACACGATCTGGTCGTAGGCGGGGTAGACGAAGCCGTCGAACTGGATCTCGCAGACCGGTCGGTAGCCGCGGATCGCGAGGCCGATCGCGGTCCCGATGATGCCGCTCTCGGCGAGCGGGGTGTCGAAGACGCGGTCCTCGCCGAAGTCCTTCTGCAGCCCATCGGTGACGCGGAAGACGCCGCCGAGCTTGCCGACGTCCTCTCCCATCACGAGCACCTTGGGGTCGGTCTCCATCGCCTTGCGGATGCCGGCGTTCAGGGCCTTGGCCAGAGTCACCTTCGTCATCAGTGCGCCCCTTCGAACGATGCGAGGTAGGTCGCGAAGGTATCGCGCTGCTCGGCCAGCTCGGCTGTCTGCTCCGCGTAGACCTGGTCGAAGATGCTCAGCGGGGTCGGGTCGGGCAGCGCCCGGCAGCCGTCACGCAGACGTGCCCCGATCTCGTCGGCCTCGCCCTCGACCTCGTCGAACCAGGCGTGGTCGGCAAGCCCCTGCCGGGTCAGGTAGACCTTCAGCCGGGCGATCGGGTCCTTCAGCTTCCAGTACTCGAGCTCCTCGCTCATCCGGTAGCGCGTCGGGTCGTCGGTGGTCGTGTGCGCGCCCATCCGGTAGGTGTACGCCTCGACCAGCATCGGGCCGTTGCCCTCACGGGTGTACTGCAGCGCCGCCTGGGTGACGGCGTACACCGCGAGCACGTCGTTGCCGTCGACCCGTACGCCGGGGAAGCCGAAGCCGTTCGCCCGCTGGTAGAGGGGGATCCGCGACTGGCGCTCGATCGGCTCCGAGATCGCCCACTGGTTGTTCTGGCAGAAGAAGACCACCGGCGCGTTGTACGACGCAGCGAAGATGAAGGACTCGTTCACGTCGCCCTGCGAGGAGGCGCCGTCGCCGAAGAAGGCCACCACGCTGGTGTCGCGGTCCGGGTCGCCGGTGCCGACCGCGCCGTCGCGCTGGACGCCCATCGCGTAGCCGGTCGCGTGCAGCGTCTGCGCGCCGATCACGATCGTGTAGTTGGCGAAGTTGTGCGCGTTCGGGTCCCAGGCACCCTGGTCG